>DATIFD010000688.1:0-2227 GCA_035455385.1 Burkholderiaceae bacterium | reverse complement strand
GGCACCGTGCGCGACGCCCGCGGGTTGACCTCGAGCACGTACACCTCCGCCTGGCCAGGCTCGCTGACCTCGCCCTGGATCGCGAACTGCACGTTCATCAGGCCCACGACCTTGAGCGCCTTGGCCATCAGCGTGGTCTGGCGGCGCAATTCGTCCTGCAGCGAGGCCGGCAGCGAGTACGGCGGCAGCGAGCACGCCGAGTCGCCCGAGTGCACGCCGGCCTGTTCGACGTGCTCCATGATGCCGCCGATCATCACCTCGCTGCCGTCGCTGACCGCATCGACGTCTACCTCGATCGCGTCGTCGAGGAAGCGATCGAGCAATACCGGCGACTTCTCGCTGACGCGCACCGCCTCGCGCATGTAGCGCTGCAGGTCGTTGTCGCCGTGCACGATCTCCATCGCGCGGCCGCCGAGCACGTAGCTCGGCCGCACCACCAGCGGATAGCCGATCTCGTGCGCCATCTGCAGCGCCGCCTCTTCGGTGCGCGCGGTGCGATTGGGCGGCTGGCGCAGGTTCAGCTCGTGCAGCAGCTTCTGGAAGCGCTCGCGGTCTTCCGCGATGTCGATGCTGTCCGGGCTGGTGCCGATGATCGGCACGCCGGCGCGCTCCAACTCGAGCGCCAGCTTCAGCGGCGTCTGGCCGCCGAACTGCACGATCACGCCGGTGGGCTTCTCCTTGTCGACGATCTCGAGCACGTCTTCCAGCGTCACCGGCTCGAAGTACAGCCGGTCGCTGGTGTCGTAGTCGGTCGACACCGTCTCCGGGTTGCAGTTGACCATGATGGTCTCGTACCCGTCCTCGCGCATCGCCAGCGCCGCGTGCACGCAGCAGTAGTCGAACTCGATGCCCTGCCCGATGCGGTTCGGCCCGCCGCCGAGCACCATGATCTTGCGGCGTGTCGTCGGCTCCGCCTCGCACTCTTCGTCGTAGGTCGAGTACATGTACGCGGTCTGCGTCGCGAACTCGGCAGCGCAGGTGTCGACCCGCTTGAACACCGGTCGCACGCCCTGCGCGTGGCGCAGTTGGCGCACGTCGTGCTGCGTGGTGCCGAGCAGCCGTGCAAGGCGACGATCGGAGAACCCCATCTGCTTGAGCTGGCGCAGCTCGACGGCCGTCAGGCTGGCCAGCACCCGGCCCCGAAGCTGCCGCTCGACTGCGACGATCTGCTCGATCTGCGCCAGGAACCAAGGATCGATTGCGGTCTCGTCGTGGATCTCCTCCAGCCGCATGCCGTGGCGGAAGGCGTCGGCGACGAACAGGATGCGCTCGGGTCCCGCGTTGCCGATAGCCTCGACGATCTGCTCGCGATCGCCTTCGTGCACTTCGTTGCGTTCGGCCAGGCCGTCGATGCCGGTCTCCAGGCCGCGCAGCGCCTTCTGGAAGCTCTCCTGGAAGGTGCGGCCGATCGCCATCACCTCGCCCACCGACTTCATCTGCGTCGTCAGGTGCGGGTCGGCCTCGCGGAACTTCTCGAACGCAAAGCGCGGAATCTTCGTCACCACGTAGTCGATGCTCGGCTCGAAGCTGGCCGGCGTCGCGCCGCCGGTGATGTCGTTGCGCAACTCGTCGAGCGTGTAGCCCACCGCCAGCTTGGCGGCGATCTTGGCGATCGGAAATCCGGTGGCCTTGGATGCCAGCGCCGAGCTGCGCGACACGCGGGGGTTCATCTCGATCACGATCATGCGGCCGTTGGCCGGGTTGGTCGCGAACTGCACGTTCGAGCCGCCGGTGTCGACGCCGATCTCGCGCAGGATCGCGATCGACGCGTTGCGCATCAGCTGGTATTCCTTGTCGGTCAGCGTCTGCGCCGGCGCCACGGTGATCGAGTCGCCGGTGTGGATGCCCATCGGGTCGAGGTTCTCGATCGAGCAGACGATGATGCAGTTGTCCGCCTTGTCGCGGACGACCTCCATCTCGAACTCCTTCCAGCCGATCAACGACTCCTCGATCAGCAGCTCGTGGGTCGGCGACAGGTCGAGCCCGCGCTTGCAGATCTCCTCGAATTCCTCGGGGTTGTAGGCGATGCCGCCGCCGGTGCCGCCGAGCGTGAAGCTCGGCCGGATCACCACAGGAAAACCGTCCCCGCCGATCTGCGCGGTGATGCGCTTCTGCACGGCCCACGCCTCGTCCATCGAGTGCGCGATGCCGCTCTTCGCCGACTGCAGGCCGATCGACGTCATCGCGTCGCGGAACTTCAGCCGATCCTCGGCCTTCTCGATCGCGC
>DATIFD010000687.1:0-5991 GCA_035455385.1 Burkholderiaceae bacterium | reverse complement strand
CGCAGGTCGTACTGGCTCGGGCAGGTCAGCCCGAGGTGGCGCTGCTGCTCGACCGAGGCCGGCTCGGTGTCGCCCTGCGTGACGATGATGCGGCGCAGGTTGGCGCGGTGCTCGCCGGGCACGTCCTGCCACGCCGCCTCGCCCAGGTGGTCGCCGAAGTGGATCTTGCGGTCCTTCTCGGCCGGATTGAGGAAGATGCCCCAGCGGTAGTCGGGCATCTTGACGTAGCCGAACTGCGCCCAGCCCTGCGGATCGACGCTGACCGCGGTGCGCAGGTAGACGTCGAAGTTGCGCGACCCCTCGGGCCCCATGTCGCCCCACCAGTGCAGGTAGTTGGGCTGCCACTGCTCGAGCGCGCGCTGCAGCGTGCGGTCCTCGCTCAGGTTGACGTTGTTGGGGATCTTCTCGCTGTAGTTGATGGTGCTCATCTGATCGTCCTGTTCGATGTTCGCGACTCGATGCAGTAGGCGTTGGTCACACTCGGTTCCAGTCGAACTGCGCCTTCTCGCCCTTGCCGTAGACCTTGAGCGCGCCCTTCTCGCCGACGGCGTTGGGACGGATGAAGATCCAGTTCTGCCACGCCGTGAGGCGCCCGAAGATGCGAGTGGCCATGTTCTCGCGGCCGGCGAAGCGCAGGTTCGCCTCCAGGCCGGTCAGCGCGTCGGGCGACATCGACACCCGCTCCTCGATCGCGATGCGCGTCTCGTCGGCCCAGTCGATGTCGTCGGGGGCAGCGGTGACCAGGCCCAGTGCCAGCGCCGCATCGGCATCGAGCGGGCGGCCCACCGCCTCGCGCGCCGCGCCGAGCGGGCCGGCCTCGTCGTAGAAGCGCCGCGCCAGTCGCGGCTGGCCGTTGACCATCGGGTAGGCGCCGAAGTTCCGCGTCGACAGCGTCAGCGTCGGCGCGCGCTGCGGCTCGTCGGGCAGCGCGAGCATGTACGCGCGATCGGCCGCGAAGGCCAGTTCGGCCAGCGTGCCGGCGAAGCACGAACCCGGCTCGATCAGCGCGAACAGCGTGCGCGCCGACACGTCCAGCCGCGACAGCGTGCGCCGCAGCATGCCCAGCGTCTCGCGCACGAACCAGTGGTTCGCGTGGCGCGTGAGCGCCTCGTCGCACGCCAGCACGACAGACGCATCGCCCTGTGTCTTCAGCAGCCACAGGCCGATGTCGAGCTCGTTGGTGCGCAGGTGCAGGATCGCGTCGTCGAGCTGGCGCGCCATCGCCAGCGGCCACCACGCAGCGCCGGCGGCCTCGATGCCGGCCACATCGGCGGGCTGCGCGGCGAGCGGCGCCTTGACGGTCAGCGTGGCGCAGCGCCGCGCGCGATCGATCTGCACGCCGACGTGTTCGTATTCCAGTGCATCGGCGCCTTGCGTGCGCTCGACGCGCTGCAGCGCCACGCCCTTGGCCTGCGCAGGGCGGTCGCTCTGTTCGGCGAGCTTGCGCGCGCGCTCCTGCACCGCGGCGCCGAACTGCGCCGGCCTGACCACCGCGTCGACCAGCCGCCACTGCACCGCGCGCTGCCCGCGCACGCCTTCGGTGGTGGTGCAGAAGATGTCGGCCAGGTCGTGCCGGACGTGGCGCTTGTCGGTGACGCGGGTCAGGCCGCCGGTGCCCGGCAGCACACCCAGCAGCGGCACCTCGGGCAGCGACACCGACGACGAGCGGTCGTCGACCAGCACGATGTCGTCGCACGCCAGCGCGAGCTCGTAGCCGCCGCCGGCGCACGAGCCGTTTAGCGCGGCCACGAACTTGAGCCCCGAGTGCTGCGAGCTGTCTTCGATGCCGTTGCGCGTCTCGTTGGTGAACTTGCAGAAGTTCACCTTCCACGCGTGGCTCGAAGCCCCCAGCATGAAAATGTTGGCGCCCGAACAGAACACGCGGTCTTTCAGGCTGGTGACGATCACCGAGCGCACTTCCGGATGCTCGAAACGGATGCGCTGCAGCGCGTCGTGCAGCTCGATGTCGACGCCGAGGTCGTAGCTGTTGAGCTTGAGCTTGTAGCCCGGCCGGATGCCGCCGTCTTCGGCGACGTCCATCGCCAGCGTGGCCACCGGGCCGTCGAAGCGCAGCTTCCAGTGGCGGTATTGCGAGGGCTCGGTGCGGTAGTCGACGGCTGGGTTCATCGCGGGGGCTCCTGCGGTCGAGGATATAGCACTATAGTGCATGCGTCGGCGGCGATGGGTGGCAAGTGCATGCACGATAGTGCATATCCGCGGCCGCGTCAACACCCGTGGGCCAGCCAGGGTCATTGCGGCCGCGGCGCCGGTCCGGTTTGCCCCCGACCGGCGCCCTCACGCTGCAGCGGGCTTGTTCAGGCGGGCAGCCCAAGGGCGCGTCGCAGTTGGCCGCGCAGCCCCTGAAACGCCTGCTCCAGCGTCTGTCCGCTGGTGTCGAAGCTCAGGTCGGCCTTGGAGTAGAACGGCAGCCGGCCGGCCAGGATGCGCTTCAGGTCGTCCATCGCCTCGGCGCTGGCGGCCATCGGACGCATGTCGCCCTGCGCGGCCACGCGCTGCATGTGGTCTTCGGGCTTGGCCTGCAGCCACACCGTCGTGCAGTGCGCCAGCAGCTCGTTGAACGTGGCCGCGTCGGACACGATGCCGCCGGGCGTGGCGATCACGACCTCGGGGTAGATCTGGATCGCCTCCTCCAGCGCGCGCCGCTCGTAGCGCCGGTACGCATTGGTGCCGTACAGGTCGTGGATCTCGCGGATCGTGCAGCCGGCGAACTTCTCGATCTCGCGCGACAGCTCGACGAACGGATACTCCAGATCGTCGGCGAGCATCTGCCCGAGCGTCGACTTGCCCGCGCCGCGCAGGCCGACCAGCGCGATGCGATGGCTGCGTGCCTTGGCGTCGCCGCGCGTGCCGAACAGCTCGCCCAGCACGATGCGCGCGCGGCGCAGCTCCGACTCGTTGCGCGGCTCGAGCAGCTCGCGGATCAGCAGCCACTCGGGCGACGACGTGGTGACGTCGCCGATCAGCTCCGCCAGCGGGCACTGCAGCGCGTGCGCCACCTGCTGCAGGATCAGGATCGACGCATTGCCGATGCCGTACTCCAGATTGGCCAGGTGGCGTTCCGACACGCCGGCGGCCAGCGCGACCGACTTGCGCGTCAGGCCGCGGCGCGCACGCAGGCTGCGCACGCGCTCGCCCAGCGCCTCCAGCAGCGGGTCGTGCCCGTTGCCGCGCGGGGCGGCCGGCGCGGCCCTGTCCGCAGCGCGCTCGCGCGATGCCCGGGTCGGAGCCGATTTCTTCGCCGTGCGAGCGGTGGCAACCTGCGCCTTCGAAGGCCGGCTGGGGCGTTGCGTGAGGGTTCGACTCATGCAGTATAGTGCTTGACAGTCGGGATACTGCCAATTTATCGTCGCGATGCACGCACAATAATGCATAAGCCTTGCTGCCGCAAGGCACTGTCACCGGACACCCGTCGCCACAGGAGCATGGCCGCATGTCGGCAGAGCAGTTTCGCCAGTTGATCGTCGAGTTCACCCGCGGCCTCGCCGGCCGTGCGCTCGACGCCGAGTTGCAGCAATGGCTCAACCGCGAGCACGGCCCGGGCAGCCCGAGCTACGAGCGGCTGCGCCAGGCCTGCCTCGACGGCGTCGCGCAGGGCTGGATGTGCAGCCGCGAGCACGCGGGCATCCGCTACGGGCGCGTCGTCAAGCCCGACGACGACACCGCCCGCTTCTCGGTCGACATGGTCGACATGGACTCTATCGCCGGCGGCCACCACGTGCACCCGCTCGGCGAGATCGACCTCGTGATGCCGCTGGCCGGCGACGCGCGCTTCGACGGCCACGGCGCCGGCTGGTGCGTCTATCCGGCCGGCAGCGCGCACACGCCCACCGTCAGCGGTGGCCGCGCGCTCGTGCTTTACCTGCTGCCCGAGGGGCAGATCCAATTCACCCAGCGTTGAAAGCGGAGGCTGCAATGGCACACCCCACCGCGTCGGGCGCCGGCTACAACTTCGCCGCCCACCTGTTCGAGCGCAACGCGGCGCGCGCCGCGAAGACCGCCTACCTCGACGACCACGGCACGCTCAGCTACGGCCAATTGGCCGAACAATCGCAGCGTCTGGCCACTGCGTTGCGGGCCGCCGGCGTGCACCGCGAAGAGCGCGTGCTGCTGGCGATGCAGGACAACAACTTCTGGCCGGTGTGCTTCCTCGGCTGCCTGTTTGCCGGCGTGGTGCCGGTGGCGGTGAACACGCTGCTGACCGCCGACGACTACGCCTACATGCTGTCGCACAGCCGTGCGCAGCTGGTGTTGACGTCGTCGTCGTGCCTGCCGGCGCTGCACGCGGCGATGGCCCGGCCGCACGAGGTGCGCGAGATCTGGGTCGCGCACCCGAGCGGTCCGCTGGGCGCCAACGAGGCCGACCTCGCCGCGCGCGTCGCCGCCGCGACGCCGCTCGCGCAGCCGGCACCCACCGGCGGCGACGAGCCGGCTTTCTGGCTCTATTCATCGGGCTCCACCGGCCGCCCGAAGGGCACGGTGCACACGCAGGCCAACCTGCACTGGACGGCCGAGCTGTACGGCGAGGGCGTGCTCGCGCTCAACGACCGCGACGTGTGCTTCTCGGCGGCCAAGCTGTTCTTCGCCTACGGCCTGGGCAACGCGCTCACCTTCCCGCTGTGGGTCGGCGCGTCGGTGCTGCTGATGGCCGAGCGCCCGACGCCCGACGCGGTGTTCAAGCGCTGGACCGGCGCGGATGTCGGCCCCCACGGGGCTTCGCCCCTGCCCCCCGCGGGGGCGCTCGCGGGGCCGGGCAACCCGTCCCCGCTCAGGCGCCCGAAGCCCACGGTGTTCTTCGGCGCACCCACCGGCTACGCCGGCATGATGGCCGCGCCGGGGTTGCCCAAGCGCGGCGATGTCGCGCTGCGGCTGTGTTCGTCTGCCGGCGAAGCGCTGCCGCGCGAGCTCGGCGAGCGCTTCACTGCCCACTTCGGCTGCGAGATCGTCGACGGCATCGGGTCGACCGAGATGCTGCACATCTTCCTGTCGAACCGGCCCGGCGACGTGCACTACGGCACCACCGGCACACCGGTGCCCGGCTACACCATCGAGCTGCGCGGCGACGACGGCCGACCGGTGCCCGACGGCGACGTCGGCGACCTCTACATCAGCGGCCCGAGCGCGGCGCTGATGTACTGGGCCAATCGCGAGAAGTCGCGCGACACCTTCCAGGGCGCGTGGACCAAGAGCGGCGACAAGTACGTGCGCAACCCCGACGGCACCTACACCTACTCGGGGCGCAGCGACGACATGCTGAAGGTCAGCGGCCAGTACGTGTCGCCGTTCGAGGTCGAGGCCACGCTGGCGCAGCACGACGCGGTGCTCGAGGCGGCCGTGATCGGCGCGCCCGACGCCGAGGGTCTGACGCGCGCCAAGGCGTTCGTCGTGCTCAAGCCCGGCCACGCCGCAGGTGCCGCACTCGAAGACGAGCTGAAGACGTTCGTCAAGTCGCGGTTGGCGCCGTTCAAGTATCCGCGCCAGATCGAGTTCATCGCCGAGCTGCCCAAGACCTCGACCGGCAAGATCCAACGCTTCCGCCTGCGCGAGCGCGAGGCCGCCAGGGCGCACTGAACGGTCCGCGCGATGCCGACACCACCGGTGCAATTCGTCGAGCTGCCCTGGGGCGGGCGGCGCGTGCGCATCGAGGTGCAGCGGATCGCGCCGGCGCGCCTGCGCGAGCCCCCGTCGACGCTGGTGTTCCTGCACGAGGGGCTCGGCTCGGTGGCCATGTGGCGCGGCTTCCCGCACAAGCTGTGCGACGCCGTCGGCGCGCGCGGCATCGTCTATTCGCGCCCGGGCTATGGCCGCTCGACGCCGCGCGACACGCACGAGCGCTGGGGGCTCGACTTCATGCACCGCCAGGCGCACGAGCTGCTGCCTGCGCTGCTCGACGCGCTGCACGTCGATCGCGACCGACAGCCGCCGTGGCTGATAGGCCACAGCGACGGCGGCTCGATCGCGCTGCTGCACGCG
>DATIFD010000686.1:0-4128 GCA_035455385.1 Burkholderiaceae bacterium | reverse complement strand
CAGGAGTGGTCGGTGCACGCGTTCTACGGATCGCTGAAGCACAACGTGAAGGCGATCTACCAGCGCTACCTCGGCTACTACGACGGCAACCCGGCCAACCTCGACCCGCTGCCGCCAGTGGCCGCGGCGAAGAAGACGGTGGAGTACATGGGCGGCGCCGACGCCGCGCTGAAGAAGGCCACCGAGGACTACGCGCGCGGCGAATTCCGCTGGGTGGCGCAGCTGGCGTCGCAGCTGGTGTTTGCCGACCCGACGAACCAGGCGGCGCGCAACCTCGGCGCCGACGCGCTGGAGCAGCTCGGCTACCAGGCCGAGTCGGCCACCGCGCGCAACGCGTACCTGCAGGGCGCGGCCGAGCTGCGCTACGGACCGCCGAAGGTGCAGTTGAGCAACACCGCCAGCCCCGACGTGATCCGGGCGTTGCCGTTGGAGATGTTCTTCGACTACCTCGGCGTGCGACTCAACGGCGACAAGGCCGAGGGCAAGCGGATCGTGCTCAACTGGCGCTTCACCGACACCCAGCAGGACTATGTGCTGCGTCTGGAGAACAGCGCGCTGACCGCGTCGTCCGGCGCGCAGGCCAACGACGCCGATGCCACGTTGACGCTGACGCGCGCGACACTCGACGACATCTCGCTGCAGAAGGCCACGTTCCCGGGCGCGCTGCTGACCGGCCGCATCACCGTGACCGGCAACCCGCTGAAGCTGGTGGAGCTGCTCGGGATGCTCGACACCTTTTCCCCGGTGTTCCCGGTGGTGGAGCCCCGAGCGCCGCGTTAGGCGGAAGTCAGGCAGCCGCGGCGCGCACCCAGTCTTCGCTGTGCTGCCAAAGCTGCGCGGCGAGCGCCGTGTCCTGTGCCGCCCGGCTCGGCGTCTTGACCTGGCAGCGGTCGTAGTACAGGCCGCTCTCGTGCGCCAGCTCCGGGGCGCTGGCGCAGTGCAGCGTGGTGCGTGCGCCGTCCTCCGGCGAGATCATTCGCATCTTGAGCAGCGCCCCCAGCGGCCACGGCACGCGCCGCCAGATGTCGGTGGCCACCACCCCCGGGTGCAACGCGTAGGTGGTGACGCCGCTGCCGGCGAGCCGGCGGCCCAGCTCGGCGCTGAACAGCACGTTGGCCAGCTTCGACACGCCGTATTCCGGAAAGCCGGTGAGGCTGGCGGTGCGCCGGCGCACCCGGGCCCAGTC
Source organism: Burkholderiaceae bacterium (assembly GCA_035455385.1). Taxonomy (GTDB): domain Bacteria; phylum Pseudomonadota; class Gammaproteobacteria; order Burkholderiales; family Burkholderiaceae_C; genus JAEUPI01. Next base: position 2,942 of record DATIFD010000686.1, on the reverse strand, counting down.
GATGCCCGGCGCGCGGAAATGCGCGCGGCTGGCCACGGTGACGATGCGCGCCGGCGTCGACGCCCGCAGGCACGGCAGCAGCAGTTGTGTCAGCAGGAAGTGGCCCATGTGGTTGACGCCGAAGGCGAGCTCGAAGCCTGAGGCGGTCAGGCCACGCGCCGCAGCGAGGCCGCCGTTGTTCACCAACAGGTGCAGCGGCAGCCCGCGCGCCAGGAACGCCTGCGCGCAGCGGCGCACCGACGCGAAGTCGCCCAGGTCCAGCGCCAGTAGCTCGGGCGGCGGGGCGCCCGCGTGCAGCGGAATTGTGGCGATCGCGGCACGGGCCCGCTCTGCCGATCGGCAGGCGATGAACACGTGCGCGCCGCGTGCCGCGAGCTCGCGCGCGCTGACCAGCCCGATGCCGGTGTTGGCGCCGGTGATCAACGCGACGCGGCCGCTGAGCGAGGCGTCGGGGGTTGCTGCCATGCGCGAGAGCGTAGCCGATGCGCCGCTGGGGCCGTGCGCGCCGTGGCGCCTTGTGCGAGACGACGCGCGATCGTGTCCTGTTGCATCATGGAGCGTTCCGACCCCCCTGCGGCAACGCGCACTGACCGCCGTGAACCCCGACGCCTTCGTCCACCTGCCGGCGCTGCGCGGCAAGCTGACGCCGCCGGAGCAATCCGCGCTGCGCACCACCTGGGACGTGCTGGCGCAGTGGGACGAGCGCGCCCGCGCGCGCGGCCTGCCGGCGAACTGGCGGCTGTCCAACGAGGAGATCGAGGCGACGCGGCAAGCGTTGCTCGGCGAGCACCTCGCCGCCGGCGACCTCTGGGTCTACGGCTACGGCTCGTTGATGTGGGACCCCGGGTTTCACTTCGCCGAGGTGCGGTTGGCCGAGCTGCCCGGATATCGCCGGCGCTTCTGCTATCGCTCGACACTCGGTCGCGGCTCGCGCGAAACGCCGGCGCTGATGCTGGCGCTGCAGCGCGGCGGCGGTGGCTGCACCGGCCTGGCGTTTCGCGTCGAGTCGGCGCGGGCGGACACGGAGTCGGCCGTGCTGTGGCGACGCGAGATGGTGCGCGGCGGCTACGCGCCGGCGCTGCTGTCGGTGACCACGCCGCAAGGCGACGTCACCGCGCTGGTGATGACCGCCAACGTCGCACACGCCGACTACGTGGGCGAGCTGCCGCTGGAGGAGACGGCCGCGACCATCGCCGCTGCATCGGGCATGCTCGGCAGCAACCGCGGCTACCTCGAACAGCTCGCGTGCCAGCTGGACACGTTGGGCATCCAGGACCCCTACGTGCAGCAGCTGTGGCAGCGCGTGCGCGCCCACTCGGTTGCAGGGGCGCCTCGGGGGTAACCGCACTGTGTCGAGGCCGCGGCCTCGACCTAGAATACAGTCGGTTACAAATGCCGAACAACCAGCGACTGCGCGCAGCCGCGAAAGGGGAGCCGCATGAGCGACGCATTCACCGAGGCCTTTCAGGAATCTCGCATCGAAGACGAGCCGATCCTCGGTCCGGTGCTGGCGATGCCCGACGGCACGTTCAAGCGCCTGAACTGGTTCGAGCGCCTGATGGTCAGGCTCCACCTCACCAACGCCAAGGCACTCGAGGCACGCTACTACCGGCCGGCCAGTTCCTGAGCCCTCCGCGTTCAGCCGGCGTAGTTGACCGCGCAGCCGAACGGCTCGGTGCTCGGCACCGCGACGCGACGGCCGGCCAGCAGATCCTCCAGCGCGGCGCGCACGTGGTTGTGCGACGCCGCCACCTCCTCCGGGTCGCGCGATTCGCTGTCGTCGATGCCGCCGCTGTACACCAGCGTGCCGTCGGCCGCGACGATGAACATGTGGTCAGCGGTGAGCGCGCCGTAGGCATGGCCCATCGTGCCGGTGCCGTCCATCAGCAATGCGGTGGGCGTGCCTCCGCGCTTGCGGTCGAACGCCGCGGCCTCGGCCGGCGGCAGGTAGTCGGCGCGCGACGGGTGCGTCGACAGCACGGTCAGCCACACCATGCCCTTGCCGATGGCCCAGCGCTGCAGCGCGGGCATGCGGCCGCTCGCGTATTGCGCGGCGGCGAACGGGCACGACGGGCTGGTCCACTCGAGCACCACCGTCTTGCCTTTGAGCTCGGCCAGCGTGCGCAGGCGGCCACCGGTGTCGGCCACGCTGAACGGCGGTGCCGGCTTGCCCAATTGCGCAGCCGCCGGCCGGTCGGCCGCCGCCGCGGCGTACCCGGCCCACGGCAGCGCTGCCCCGTAGAACACAAAGCCTCTCCTGTCCATCGCGCGCTCCTGGCGTCGGACCATCGAACCGTGGGGACTGTAAGCCGGCACCACGGCTGCGTCATGGCCAGGGGCCATCTGACCTGAGCCGCGTTGCCTCGCTCTGACGCGCTGGCAGACTTGTTCCTACACTGCGAGCTGCCTCCATGCCAACCGAGGGGATGCAGATGGCCGCTTCCGCCACCGCCTGGCTCAATGTCTGGGTGCCGCGCGCACAGGGCTTGCTGCGCATCGTCGCAGCGTATCTGTTCCTGCTGCACGGCAGTGCCAAGCTGCTCAAGGTGCCGCACGTGGCGATGTTCGACAACCTGCAGTTGATGTCGCTCTTCGGCGTGGCCGGCGTGCTCGAGCTGCTGGGCGGCGCACTGCTGATGATCGGGCTGTTCACGCGACCGGTGGCCTTCATCCTGTCGGGTGAGATGGCGGTGGCGTACTTTCTGGAGCATGCGCCGCTGGGCCACGTGCTCGTGCCGATGCTCAACCAGGGCGAGAGCGCGGTGCTGTTCTGCTTCATCTTCCTGTTCCTGGCCGTCGCCGGGGCCGGCGCCTGGGGGGTCGACACGATGCGCGCCGCGCCGGGGTCGTGAGCGATGAGCGCGGCAGCTCCGTCGCCCGCTGAAGCAGGGATCCGCGGCTTCTACGAGAGCCGTGTCTTCCCCTGGCTCAACGACCGCCTC
>DATIFD010000685.1:0-3546 GCA_035455385.1 Burkholderiaceae bacterium | reverse complement strand
CCGGCCGGTTGGGGTCACGCGGCTGCGCCTGTGCGAAGACCCTGCCGGTAGGGCCGATGCCGCGCGCCAGCAATTCGGTGGTGTAGCCGCCTCCGGCCACCAAGTCCAACGCCACCATGCCGGGACGCAGACCAATGAAGGCGAGCATCTGCTCGGGCTTGCGCCGCTTGTCGTTCTCCCGGTCGGCCGGCGTGCGGTCAGGGCTGTTGACGATTGCGGCGATCTGCGCGTCGGTCAACGCGGCCGGTGCCTGAGCGCCGGTGACGATCGCGCAGGAGCTGACAACGCAGACCGCGGCGGCAAGCGTGGCGCGCAGCGCGCCCTGGACTCGTGTGTTCATCGGCCGTCCTCCTCGTTGAGGCCGGCAAGATTGTCAGCACCAAGGCGGCGTCCGTCCACTGCGGACTACCACTTCTGCGGCAGTCGACGCGACGCGTGGAACACCCGCAGGATCTCGATCGTGTCGCCGCGCATGCGGTAGGGCACGATGTAGCGTGTCTTGAGGACCACGAGCTCTCGGGTGTTGGGCACTCGGCCCGGGCGCCCAAGCGCTGGTTGGGCTGCGAGCATGGCCACGGCCGCCAGCACTCGCTGGACGACCAGGCGAGCTGCCGCCGGGTCGTCTTGGGCGATGAAGCTGGCTTCGGCGTCGAGGTTGCGCAGCGCCGTGCGCAACCACCTAACGCGCATTCAGCTTCCACTTCTTGGCGAGCGCCGCTACCTCCTCATCGCTGACAAAGTCACCCGCGTTGGCCTCCTTGATCGCCGCCTTGATCTCGCGGATCTGCCACTCGTTGTTCTCGACGAATTCGCGAATGGCCTCGGCCGCCAGGAACGACTTGCTGCGCTGAGTGGCGTCGGCCAGTTTGTCGAGGCGCGCCTTGACGTCGTCCTCGAGGCGAAGGGTCATAGTCGTGGACATGAGGCGGAGGCTCGGTGCATTGGATTGTGTACATCCTAGCACTGCGCAGCCTCGTGCAGGGCAGCGCTGCCTTCACCCGCCCCAACGACGTCCGCCCGGGGCGCTACGCGGCGCGGGTGCGTGCCGCCTGGCAGGCGAGCCGCTTCACGCCTCTGGAGAGCACGGCCACGGCGGCCGAACTGGTGCGCGTGCTCGCGTATCCGAAGTTCAGGTTGTCGGCCGGCGAGCGGGAGGAACTGCTCGCTGACTACATGCCGTGGGTGCAAGTGGTTCGGATCCCCGATCCGCCGCCGGCGGCGCCGCCGTGCCGCGACCCGTTCGACCTGCCGTTCGTCCACCTGGCCATCGCCGGCAAGGCGCGCGCGCTGGTCTCGGGCGATCGCGATCTGCTGGCGCTGGCGGGCACGCGTGGGCTGTGCGCGGTGCTGAGCATCGACGCCTTCTGCCGGCAGGTGCTGCGCGACTGACTCACCCGCTCGCCAACGGGGCTCGCGACGACGATCGCGACCGCACGCGCGCGGCTCGTGGCCACGTTGAAGCGGTGCGGGTTGGTCAGAAGCGCCGTGCCGCGCGCCTCGGCGCGTTGAGCATCTCGACGCGCGAGGACGCGGGCGTAGCCTGTCACTGCGCGCTGTGGCAGGAGGGGGCGCAGACCATTTCTGTGCGACCCAAGACGCGCTTGGACTTCAGTGAAGAGCTCTGCCGATGGGTTCCGCAGAGGAAGCACGAACGCGTGTTGACGACTGCGGAGAATGGAGAGCCGGGGGCCTTGGTCGAATAGCGGAGGCCGTCTTCGGAAACCCGGGTCGATGCTGACTTGCTCATGTGCCTATTGTCGCCGGGTACGTCTTGATACTGCTCCATGAGCCAGAAGCCCCGGCAAGGCCGCTACGACGCCGAAGAGGTCCCCGGCCAGGCAAAGCGGCGGCGTGCGCCTACGCGGCCAGCGCCGCGGCCGGGGCCCGCGTCGCAAGCACCGCGCCGCCGGTGGATAACCCTGCACCTGCGCTTATCCATCCGACTTGAGAATCAAGCCCGAATCCGTCCGTGCAACAGGGTCAAGTCCAGCCGATTCGCAAACTCGACCTTCCTCACCACCTCGGCGCTAGTGCGGTTTCGCGTCACTACTCCGCGCTCAGGTCGCTACCGTGAAGCGCTGTCGCGAGTGCTTGGGCGACTCGAGCTCGTCGACGATGGCGACGGCGAGATCGCTCACCGTGATGCCTGCGGGTTTGTCGCCGTCCATCAGCAGGTCGTCGGCACCCACGCGATACTTGCCGCTGCGCGCACCCGGCTTCAGCAGCGCGGGCGGCGACACGTACACCCAATCCAGCTGGGTCTCGTGGCGCAGCTCGGTCAGAAAGTCGCGCGCCGCCTGAGCGCCCGGCACCACGTTGGCCGGCACGTTCTCGACAAAGCTCGGCGTGTCGACCAGCTGCACCCCCGGCGCCACGTACAGGCTGCCCGCACCGCCCACCACCAGCAGCCGCCGCACGCGAGCGCGCTGCACGCCGGCGAGGATGGCGCGGCTACCGTCGAGGAACTGTTGATACAGCTGAGGGCTGTTCCAGCCAGGATTGAAGGCGCTGATCACGGCGTCGTGCCCTTCGACGGCAGCGGCCACGTCGGCCGCAACGGTGGCATCTGCGGCCACGACGGTGAGGCGTTCGCGTGCGGGCAGCTTGACTGGGTTGCGCGCGAGCGCAGTCACACGGTGGCCGCGCTGCAGCAGCTCGTCGAGCACGGCGCTGCCGACGAAGCCGGTGGCACCGATGAGGGCGATGTTCATGAAGGCGTCCTTGAAGCGGGGTTTCAACGACGCCGATCATCCCGAACGCGCGGCCTGGGGACTAGCCGGCTAAGATCGCCATCTATTTGAAGCAGCGCTTCACAATGGACGATCTTCAGGCGATGGCGGTGTTCGCTGCCGTGGTGCAGCAGGGCTCGATGAGCGGCGCGGCGCGCGAGCTGGGCATGACCCCGTCAGCCGTCAGCCAGCGTGTGCGTGCGCTCGAAGCGGCGCATCGCGTGACGCTGCTGCACAGATCGACGCGCAGGCTCGCACTCACCGAAGTCGGCCAGCGCGTGTTCGCCCACTGCGAAAGCCTGCTGCGCTCAGCCGACAGCGCGCGCGAGCAGATGCAGCTGGCGCGCAACGTGCTCGAAGGCGAGTTGCGTATCTCCGCGCCTACCGGCTTCGCGCGCCACGTGGCTCGCGCGCTCGCGCCGCTGATGGAGCAGCACCTCGGCCTCAGGCTCAGCCTGCAGTTCGACGACCGCCTGATCAACCTGGTGGAGGCGCGCATCGATCTCGCCCTGCGTGCCGGCCGCATGCCGGATTCCACCTGGGTCGCGCGGCGCCTGTGCAGCCTGGAGTGGGTGCTCTGTGCAAGTCCCGCCTACTTGACGCGCGCCGGCACGCCGCAAGACCCCGCCGACCTGACAGCGCACCAGTGGCTGGCCGGCGAACCGCGCGGCCCAGGTGGGGTGGTGTTCGAGCTGACGGCCGGCGACGGCCGCGTCGAGCGGGTGCATGTGGAGCCCCGCATCGTGAGCAACAACCAGATCAATCTTCATCAGCTGTGCGTAGCCGGTGCCGGGCTGGCCCGCCTCGTGCACTCGGA
>DATIFD010000684.1:0-3014 GCA_035455385.1 Burkholderiaceae bacterium | reverse complement strand
GCGTGCATTGTCTGGGGCGTGGCGGCGCACGACGGCATGGCCGGCGCCGCGGGCTGGCTGGTCGGTGCCATGCGCGCTGCCGAGCTGGCGCTGGTCGCGCAGATGACGCTGTGGGTGCTGCTGGCGCTCGCCTGCACGCTGGTGGTGGGCCTGGGCTGGCAGGCGGGCTTCGCTGCGCGCCACCACACCGACCAGGAGCTCATCCGCTTCGTCATCCGCACCGGCCGCTTGGGGCTGTTCGCGTCGCTGGGCGCGTTCGTCGTGTTCGTCACCGGCGCCTGGGCGCTGGTGAGCGACCCGCTGTGCAGCCGGCTGAAGACGGTGGCGTATCCAGCGCTGGTCTTTCACACGTTGCACGCACAGGCCGACGGCTGCAAGTGGTTCACCGATCGCTTCGCCGGCAGCACCGAGACCTTCGCGCTGGTGGCGCTGATGCTGTCGCTGGTGATCGGCTTCGTCGTCGTCGTGCTCGCGCCGTGCCTGGCCGCGGAGCTGAAGCTGCTGCGCTACCGCACGCACCGCGCCATCGGCGAATGGCTGACGCACGGCTACCGCGCGATGGACCGGCTGCTCGGCTGGGGCAGCTGGGTCGCGCTGGCCGGCATGCTGATCGGCGCGCTGCTGTTGAGCGATTCGCTGCTGCGCCTGATCGGCACGCCGCCGTGGGGCTCGCTCGGCACGATCTCGCTCGCGCTGCGCGACTGGTCGTCCGACGTGCTGCACGTGCTGGTGGTCGCGGTGGCCGGCACCACCACCGGCCTGCTGGCCCTGGGCAAGGTCACCGCCAAGCGGCTGAAGGCGGTGCGCCTTCCGCTCGACGCCGCGCTCGACGTCGACGTGCACTTCCGCGAGTTCCCGCGCGCGGCGATACCGCGGGTGCGCATCGTCGAGCGCTACGTCGCGCTGCTGCAGCACCTGGCCGACCAGGGCTACCGGCGCATCGTGATCGTGGCGCACAGCCAGGGCACCGTGATCACCGCCGACCTGCTGCACTACCTGCGCTGTCGCCCCGCGCTGCTGGCCGAGAACGCCAAGCGCGATGCCGCCGAGCGCGCGCGCATCGCCGCCGACGGCGGCCCGGACCCGCTGACCCGGCTGGGCGCGTCGCTGGCCGGGGTGACCATCGACCTGCTCACCATCGGCTGCCCGCTGCGGCAGCTGTACGCGCAGCGGTTTCCGGCGCAGTACCTGTGGGCCTGCGACCCCGAGCCGTCGCAGCTCGGCGTGCGACGCTGGTTCAACGCCTGGGGTGCCGCCGACTACGTGGGCCGCTGGCTGTGGAGCGCGCACAGCCCGCTGCCGCTCGACGTGGCCGCCGACGCGTACGACCAGCCGCTGGCCGAGCCCGCCGATCGTCACGACGAATGCATCGGGCCCGACGCGCACACGCATTACTTCGAGCCCGAGCAGGCCGTCGTGCGGCGGCTGATGCTGGCGCTGCTGAAGTGACGCGCCGCGCGCGTACCATCGCGGCACCATGCAGACCCTGGCGCCTTCCGCGATCGAGAGCTGGCACGCCCACGTCTATTTCGACGCCGCGAGCCGCGATGCGGCCTGGGCGCTGCGCGACCTGATCAGCGAGGAGCTGGCCGCGTTCGTGCAGGTGGGCCGCTTCCACGAGAAGCCGGTGGGCCCGCACCCGATGTGGAGCTACCAGCTGGCCTTTGCGCCGGCGCACTTCGAGCCGGTGATGAGCTGGTTGACGCTGAACCACGGCGCGCTCGACGTGTTCGTGCACCCCAACACCGGCGACGAGCTGCGCGACCACCGCGACTGCGCGCTGTGGCTCGGGCGCTCGCACGCGCTGAATCTGGCGGCACTGGCGGGCTGATCGGTCGGTGCGGCTCAAGCCGCCACGGGTCGCTGCCCCCGGGCCTTTAAGCTCCAGCCCGATGCACATCCGGGACGTCGGCGAACTGATCCTGCTCAGCGTGTTGTGGGGCGCGGCCTATCTGTTCATGCGGTCGGCGGTGCCCGCGTTCGGACCGGCACCGCTGATCGCGTTGCGGCTGGCGATCGCTGCGGCCGTGCTGCTGCCGGTGTTGATGTGGCGCGGCGGCATCGGGCAGCTCGGCGCGCACCCGGTGGCGCTGGTGGTGCAAGCGGTGCCGTTCACCGCGCTGCCGTTCCTGATGCTGGGCTTTGCTGCCCAGCATCTCACCGCCGGCCTGATGGCCGTGCTCAACGCCACCGCGCCGCTGTTCGCCGCGCTGCTGGCGCACTTCGTGTTCCACGACCGGCTGGGGCTGTGGCGCAGCGCCGGGCTGGTGGTCGGCTTCGGCGGCGTCGCGTGGCTCACCGCCGGCAGCGTGTCGTTCAAGTCCAATCAGGGCCTGCTGGCGGTGGGCGCGGTGTTGCTCACGTCGGCGCTGTGGGCGTTGGGGGCCAACTACACGCGCCGCCGGCTCGGCGGCATGAACAGCCTGGCGCTCACCGTCGGCAGCCTGGCCGTCGCGGGCCTCGCCCTGGCGCCGCTGGCGACGAGCACCTGGCCCGCCACGCCGCCGTCGACTCGCGCGTGGACCGAGATGGCGTTTCTCGGCGTGTGCAGCTCGGGCCTCGGCTTCCTGCTGTACTACCGGCTGCTGCGGCGCATCGGCCCGGTACGCGCGATGTCGGTGACGTTTCTCAACCCGGTGGTGGCGCTGGCCGCCGGTGCCTTGTACCTCGGCGAAGCGCTCGATTGGCAGACGCTGGCGGGTGCCGCCGTGGTGCTGGCCGGCACCGCGCTGGCGCTCGGCCTGTGGCCTGCCACGGCGTCGTCGCATGGCAGCTGAACGCGCGCGCCGACGGGCCCGGCGACCCGCGGCTTGGTCGCTGCTGGCGTGCCTGCTGCTCGCCGCATGCGCGCCGTTGCCACGCAGCGCGAACCTCCCCACCGTGTGGCAGCCGTCGCCGAACTTCGGCGAGCGCGTGCCGAACTTCATCATCCTGCACTACACGGGCGACGACAGCGCCGCGACGGCGCTGCACACGCTCTCCAGCCGGCGCAGCGAGGTCAGCGCGCATTACCT
>DATIFD010000683.1:0-3257 GCA_035455385.1 Burkholderiaceae bacterium | reverse complement strand
CGCGGTCACGCTGCCCAAGGTCGAGGAGGAAGAAGCCACCGCAGCGGGCACCGAGGCCGCTGCGGCACCCGGCGCTGCACCCGCAGCTGCCGCGGCGACGCCTGCTCCGGCAGCCGCTGCCGCCGCACCGGCTGCCAAGGGCAAGGCTCCGGCACCTGCGAAGGACGACAAGAAGAAGAAGTGATCGCGGCGGTTGCGCCGCAGCGGCGCATCCCCCATCGGCGGCCCCCCAACGGGGGCCGTTTTGTTTGCCATCGAACTCGATAATCGTCGCCATGATTCGATTGCTCGTCGGCCTCGGCAACCCCGGTACCGAATACGAACGCACCCGCCACAACGTCGGCTTCTGGTGGATCGAAGGTGCGGCGCGCAAGCTCGGCGCGGTGCTGCGCAGCGAGCGCACCTACCACGGGCTCATGGCACGGGTGAACCGCGGTGCCGCGCCGCTGTTCTTGTTGCAGCCACAGACCTACATGAACCTGTCGGGCAAGTCGGTCGCCGCGCTGGCGCGCTTCTTCAAGATCGCGCCCCAGGAGATGCTGGTGGTACACGACGAGATCGATCTGCCGCCCGGTCAGGTCAAGCTCAAGCTCGGCGGCGGCGTGGCCGGCCACAACGGTCTGAAGGACATTCAGGCCCAGCTCGGCAGCGCGGACTTCTGGCGCCTGCGCATCGGCGTCGGCCACCCGGGCAGCAAGGACGAAGTCGCCGACTGGGTGTTGTGCAAGCCCGCGCCCGAGCAGCGCCAGGCGATCGAATCGTGTGTCGAGCGCTCGCTCGACGCACTGGACCTGTTGATCGACGGACCGATGGAGCGCGCGATGATGAAGATCCACGCCAAGCCCAAGGCCGCACCGGCGGCCCCCGCACCATGAGAGCGGCTCGCTCGTGTGCACTGGCGCTGTCGCTGGTGGCGTGCGCGGTGCACGCCCAAGACCGCGTGTACCGCTGCGGCGCCAGCTATTCGCAGGAGCCGTGCACCAGCGGCAGCGCCATCGCCGTGGACGACACGCGCAGCGCCGCCCAGGTCGCGCAGGCGCGGCGGGTGGCGCAGCTCGATGCCCGACTGGCCGATGCGATGCGGCGCGAGCGCCTGCAGGCCGAGCAGGCCGCGCTGCGACAGGGGCCCGCGCTGATCGGCAAGGCGACGCGCCACGGAGCGGACGCCCCGCGTGCGCAGCGCCCCATGCCGCGGCGCGCCAAGGCCGAACCGGTCACGCTGTACCGCACGCCGGACGCCCGCTGAGGCGGCGCGCCGGCCTGCCGCTCAGGCGCTCGTCCGAACGCAGACGAGCGCGGTGAACTTGGCCCACAGCTGCTCGCGCGACTCGACGTGTTGCGGATCCTTCGGGATGCACGCCGCCGGGCAGATCTGTACGCACTGCGGCTCGTCGAAGTGACCCACGCACTCGGTGCAACGCGACGGATCGATGTCGTAGTGCTCGGGGCCGAGCGTGATCGCGTCGTTCGGGCACTCCGGCTCGCAGACGTCGCAATTGATGCATTCGTCGGTGATCATCAGGGCCATCGGCGCACCCCCGCTCAGGCCTCGTGCCCGTTCGTCACGCGCTCGTGCAGCCGGCGCAGCACCGACGGCGCGACGAACTTCGACACGTCGCCGCCGAGCATGGCGATTTCGCGCACGAACGTGCCGCTGACAAACTGGAACTGGTCCGACGGCGTCATGAAGATGGTCTCGACCTCGGGCATCAACTGCCGGTTCATGCCGGCCATCTGAAACTCGTACTCGAAGTCGCTCACCGCGCGCAGGCCGCGCACGACGACCTTGCCGCCGCTGGCGACGACGAAATCGCGCAACAGGCCGCGAAACGCCACGACTTCGACGTTGCTGTACGGCTGGGCGATTTCCTTGGCGATGTCGATGCGCTCGTCGATCGTGAACATCGTGCGCTTGTGGTGCCCGGCGGCCACCGCCAGCAGCAGCTTGTCGAACAGGCCGCACGCGCGACGCATCAGGTCTTCGTGGCCGAGGGTCATCGGATCGAAGGTCCCGGGGTAGACGGCGATGAGCGGGCTGCGCATGGGCATGGGTCAGACCTTCTTTCAGCCGCGGCCAGTTTAGCCGCTGCCCTTGCGCCGCAGCAGATGAAAGCACACCGCGCCGGCCCGGTCCTGCCGCCACAGCGCAAAGCCCGGCGGCCATCGGATCAGCGGGGTCGGTGCCTCGACATAGATGAAGCCGTCGTCTGCCACCAAGTGAGTGGCAGCTTCCAGAGCAGCATCGAGCAGCGTCGGGTCGTCGAACGGCGGGTCGAGCAGCACGAGGTGATAGCAGTTCTTCGCCGCGCGCATCCACGACACCGCGTCTGCGCGCTCGATGCGCACCGCGGGCGCCTTGAGACGCGTCTTGACCTCGCGCAGCTGTGCCACCAGCGCCGGATCGCGCTCCAGCAACACCACCGAAGTCGCGCCGCGCGACGCCGCCTCGAACCCCAGGGCTCCGGTGCCGGCGAAGGCGTCCAGGCAGACCCACCCGGCCAAGTCCTGGCCCAGCCAGTTGAACAGCGTTTCGCGCACGCGCTGCGGAGTCGGCCGCAGCCCGGGGCGGTCCAGCACTGGCAGCGTGCTGCGTCTGAGGCTGCCGCCGACGATACGCACCTGCTGCGGCAAAGGGCGCGCGCCGCGCCCGGCGCCACGCGCAGCGGCGCTCACTGTCGAACGACCAAGCCACGCGCGGCCATCAAGGCCTTGGCCTGGCCGACCGTGTACTCCCCATAGTGGAAGATGCTGGCGGCGAGCACGGCGTCGGCGCCGCCGATGCGGATGCCGTCGACCAGGTGCTCGAGCGTGCCGACGCCGCCGGATGCGACGACCGGCACCGGCACCGCCTCGACCACCGCACGCGTCAGCTCGAGATCGAAGCCGCTGCGGGTGCCGTCACGATCCATGCTGGTCAGCAGGATCTCGCCGGCGCCGTGTTCGACCATGCGCCGTGCCCAGTCCACCGCATCGAGACCGGCGTTGCGACGGCCGCCGTGCGTGTAGACATCCCAGCCCGGACCGCGCGCGCGCGCGTCGTCACCGCTGCGCCGCTTGGCGTCGATGGCAACGACGATGCACTGCGCGCCGTACTTGTCGGACGCGTCGCGGACCACCTGCGGGTTGGCCACCGCCGCCGAGTTGAAGCTGACCTTGTCGGCGCCGGCGTTGAGCAGGCGCCGCACGTCGACGACCGTGCGCACGCCGCCGCCCACGGTCAGCGGGATGAACACCTGCGCGGCCACCGCCTCGATGAC
>DATIFD010000682.1:0-7487 GCA_035455385.1 Burkholderiaceae bacterium | reverse complement strand
CCAAGCCGCGCAGCGACGTGGGGCTGCCGTCCACCGGCACCAGGATGCGCTCGTACATCGTCGTCCTCTCTTCGTCCTCGTTCAAAGGGGGCACCGCCTCGCTGCATGACTGTCGCATGAGCCCCTGGGTCGCGCTTGACCGGGGTCAACCCGCCCGAGGAAGAGCCTTTGTTGATCGCCGGCAAGCGTGCCGCGCCGGCGCGCGCTTACAGTGGCCTGCGATGGATGAAGCTGCACAAGACAGTCGGCCCCTGGTGCTGTCCGCGAGCGGGCTGACCAAGGTGTACGGCAGCGGCCCGGCGGCTGTGCATGCGCTGCGCGGCGTCGACCTGGAGGTTCGGCGCGGCGAGTTCATCGTGCTGCTGGGGCCTTCGGGCAGCGGCAAGTCGACGCTGCTCAACATCCTCGGCGGGCTCGATGTGCCGACCGCAGGCCAGCTTCACTTCCTCGACCACACGCTGAGCGGCGCAGGCGACGAAGAACTCACGCGCTACCGGCGCCAGCACGTCGGATTCGTGTTCCAGTTCTACAACCTGATTCCCAGCCTCACGGTCCGCGAGAACGTGGCGCTGGTGACCGACATCGTCGACCATCCGATGCCGGTCGACGAAGCGGTCGACCTGGTCGGCCTGACACCGCGGCGCGACCACTTTCCGGCGCAGTTGTCCGGCGGTGAACAGCAGCGGGTGGCGATCGCGCGCGCGATCGTGAAACGGCCGGATCTGCTGCTGTGCGACGAGCCGACCGGCGCGCTCGACTACCAGACCGGCAAGCTGGTGCTCGAGGTGATCGAGCGCATCAACCGCGAGCTCGGCACCACGGCGGTCGTCATCACGCACAACGCGGCGATCGCCGGCATGGCCGATCGCGTCATGCACTTCGGCGACGGGCGCATCCAGCGCATCGACGTCAACGCGCACAAGATCGCGCCGGCGGAGCTGTCGTGGTGAATTGGACGCTGCCGTCCCTGCGCGCGCTCGATCGCAAGCTGCTGCGCGACCTCGCCCGCATGTGGAGCCAGGCGCTGACGATCGCGTTGGTGGTGGCCAGCGGCATCGGCGGCTTCGTGGCCAGCCTGTCGGCGGTCGAGTCGTTGGCCGCGGCGCGCGACCGCTTCTATGCACAGGGCCGCTTTGCGCAGCTGTTCGCCGTCGTCAAACGCGCGCCCGATTCCCTGCAGCAGCGGCTGCTCGAGGTACCCGGCGTGGCCGACGTGCAGGGCACCGTCGAGCGCACCGTGCGCCTCGAGATCGAGGGCCGCAGCGACCCGATCCTCGGCCAGCTGATCGGCATCGACCGCAAGCGGCCGCGCCGCATGAACCAGGTGGTGGTCTCCAGCGGCCGTGCCCTCGACAGCGACGACGCGCCGCGCGGCGACGGCAGCATCGAGGCGCTGGTGTCCGAGGGTTTTGCCCGGGCCAACCACCTGAGCCCGGGCTCGCGCCTGCGCGCGCTGATCAACGGCAAGCAGCGCACGCTGGTGATGGTGGGCACCGCGCTGTCGCCCGAATACGTCTTCGCCGGCCTGTTTGGCATGCCCGACGTGCGCGGTTTCGGCGTCTTCTGGGTCGACCAGGAGGCGCTGGAGGCGGCCTACGACATGAAGGACGCGTTCGACCACATTTCGATCCGCCTCGCGCCGTGGGCCGCCGAGCGCGCGGTGGCCGAGCAGCTGCGGCCGCTGCTGGTGCGCTACGGTGGGCGCGAGGCCTACGGACGCGCGGACCAGACCTCCGACGCGATGCTCGACAACGAGATCAAGGAGCAGCGCGTGCTGGGCACCGTGCTGCCGGTGATCTTCCTGGCGGTGGCGGCGTTCCTGCTCAACGTGGTGGTGTCGCGGCTGGTGGCCACGCAGCGCGAGCAGATCGCGACGCTGAAGGCGGTGGGCTACGACAACCGCCGCATCGCGGCGCACTACCTGAAACTGGTGTTGCTCATCGTGGCTGGCGGCCTGGCGCTCGGCATCGCGCTCGGCGACTGGCTCGGCGGCTGGCTCACCGAGCTGTATGCCGAGTTCTTTCACTTCCCGAGCTTCGAGCACGGCCTGCCGGCATGGCTGGTGGTGACCAGCATCCTCGTCACGGTGGGCACGGCCGTCGCCGGCACGCTCAACGCGATCGTCGCCAGCGTGCGCCTGCCGCCGGCCGAAGCGATGCGCCCACCGGCGCCCGACCGCTACCGTCGCACGCTGCTGGAGCGCCTGGGCATCACCGCGTTGCCGCCGGCGCTGCGCATGATCATGCGCAACCTCGAGCGCAGGCCGCTGCGCTCGGGGCTGGCGGTGCTCGGCATCGCCACCGCGGTGGCGATCGTGGTGCTGGGCAACTTCGTGCGCGACGCCATCGACATCGTCGTCGACACCCAGTTCAACCTGGTGCTGCGCGGCGACGTCACGATGTGGACGGTGGAGGCCACCGACGACGCGGCGCGCCGCGAGGTGGCACGCCTGCCCGGCGCGCGCGCCGTCGAGTCGGTGCGCTTCGTGCCGGTGACGTTCGTCCACGGGCACCGGCGCGAGCGCGGCATGATCCGCGGCTACGACGGCCGCGCCCAGCTGTACCGCGTGATCGACGGCGAGCGGCAGGAGGTGCTGCTCGAAGGCCGCGGCCTGGTGATGAACGACCGCCTGGCGGCCAAGCTCGGCCTGAGCGCCGGCGATGTGGTGCAGGTCGAGGTGATCGAGGGCCGCGGCCAGACGCTGGAGCTGCCGCTGGCCGCCGTCGTGCCCGAGATGATGGGGCTGAACGCCTACATGGACCGCCGCGAGCTGAACCGCCTGCTCGGCGACGGCGACGTGTCCACCGGCTTCGTCGTGGCCACCTGGCGCCATCGCGAGACCGACGTGCTCGACGCCAGCAAGGAGTTGCCGCGCATCGCCGGCGCCTGGAGCAAGGCGACGATGCTGCGCAACATGGAGGAGATCAGCGCGCGCAACGTGCGCATCATGGCGACCGTCATGACCGTGTTCGCCACCATCATCGCCGTTGGCGTCGTCTACAACAACGCCCGCATCGCGCTGGCCGAGCGCGCCTGGGAGCTGGCGAGCCTGCGCGTGCTGGGCTTCACCCGCGGCGAGGTGTCGACGCTGCTGCTGGGCGAGCTGGCGATCTCGATCGCGCTGGCGCTGCCGCTGGGCATGGTGCTCGGCTTCGGCCTCACGCACCTGGTGGTCGAGCTGCTGCGGTCCGACCAGTTCAACTTTCCGGTGGTGGTCAGCGCCAGCACCTATGCATGGGCGGCGCTGTGCGTCGTGGCGGCGGGTGTGGCCAGCGCGCTGGTGGTGCGCCGGCGCGTCGATCGCCTGGACATGGTCGCGGCATTGAAGGCGAGGGATTGACGGTGAAGATCACGCGCGGGTGGCTGCTGACCGGGCTGGTGGTGGCGGCGGTTGCCGCCGTCGTCGCGTGGGCCTTCGCGCCCAAGCCGATCGAGGTCGAGGTGGCGCACGTGACGCAGGGCCACTTCGAGGCCTTCGTCGAGGAAGACGGCAAGTCGAGGCTGCGCGACCGCTACGTCGTCGCCGCGCCGCTGACCGGCGTGCTTTCGCGCGTCACGCTGCGCGAGGGCGACACGGTCGAGGCCGGTGCCGTGGTGGCCACGCTGCTGCCGGTGCTGCCGCCGCTGCACGACCAGCGCACGCTGCGTGAGTTGCGCGCGCGCGTGATCACGGCACGCGCGCTTGCCGACCGCGCCCAGGCGCAGCTGGGCGCCGCCCAGATCGAGCAGGCGCGCACGCGCAACGAGCTCAAGCGCAGCGAGGAGCTTGCGCGCGGCGGCTTCATCTCCGAGAACAAACTCGACACCGACACCCTGATCGCGCGCACGGCGCAGAAGAACGTTGAGTCGGCCGTCAACGCGCAGCGCGCCGCCGTCTTCGAGGTGGAGCAGGCGCTGGCCGCGCTGGCAGCCGTCGAGCGCGGTGCCCCCGGCGCCGGCTTCGAGGTGCGCTCGCCCGTGCGCGGGCGCGTGGTGCGCGTGGCGCAGACCAGCGAGACGCCGTTGGCCGCGGGCACGCCGCTGCTGGAGATCGGCGACACGCGGCAGCTCGAGATCGTGGCCGAGCTGCTGACCACCGAGGCGCTGCAGCTGCAACCGGGCGCACCGGTGGTGATCGATCGTTGGGGCGGCGCGCGCCCGCTGGCGGGACACGTGCGCATGGTGGAGCCCGGTGCGTTCACCAAGATCTCGGCGCTCGGCGTCGAGGAGCAGCGGGTGCGCGTGCTGATCGACATCGACAGCCCGCCGCAACAGTGGCAGGCGCTGGGCGACGCCTACCGCGTCACCGTGCGCATCATCACGAGCGCGGTCGAGAACGTCACCCTGGTGCCGGCCAGCGCGCTGTTTCCGCTGCCGGGCAACGGCAGCGGCGCCAGCGCGGAGGCACCCGGCGCGATGGCGGTGTTCGCGTTCGAGCGCGGCCGCGCGCGGCTGCGCACCGTGCAGATCGAGGCCCGCAACTCGCAGGTGGCCTGGGTGCGCAGCGGCGCGCAGGCGGGCGACGCGGTGATCGTCTACCCGCCGGCCAACGTGCACGACGGCGCCCGCGTCAAAGCGCGCGCCGATTGACGGCGATCCAGCGGTTCAGCCGATCGACAGCTTCTTGCTGGAGGCCGTGGCCTTCTTGGGCAGGGTCAGTTCGAGCACCCCGTTGGTGTACTTGGCGTCGGCCTTGCTGTCGTCGACGGCGCTGGCCAGCGTGAAGCTGCGGCTGGCGTAGCCGTACTCGCGTTCGGCGCGCAGCACACGACCGCCCTTCTTCTCTTCCTTGTCGCGCCGGACTTCCGCGCCGATGGTGACCAGGTTGCCCTCGACGCGCACGTCGATGTCTTCCTTGCGCACGCCGGGGATCTCGGCCTTCACGGCATAGTTGTCGTCGTGCTCGGTGACGTCGATCTTGATCGACGGCGCAGCGCTGGCGGCTTCGAACCGCCACGGCCGCAGAAGGCCGCGGAAGGGGTCGTCGAACAGATCGACGTCGAATGGATGGCTGACTCGCAACTGGGTCATGACGCAACTCCTGTGATCGCTGGCCCGGGCGGCATCGCCCGGCCAATGCGATGCTCGCGCCGCCGGCAGCGCCGCGGGTTGATTCCGCGCAATCCGGCCTCGCGGGAATTGCCGACCGGCGCTCGCGCAGACGCGCTGGCGGCCGGTGCAATACCATCGCGGCTCGACGGTCGCCTCGGTGCTGGCGGCCAAGCAAGGAGACGACATGAGACTGCAAGGCAAGGTGGCCATCGTCACCGGCGCGGCCAGCGGCTTCGGCGCCGAGATCGCCCGCCAGTACGCCAACGAAGGCGCTAGGGTCGCGCTGGCCGACATCAACGAAGCCGGCGCCAAGGACGTGGCCGGCCCGTTCGGCGCGGCCGCCATCGCGGTGAAGTGCGACGTCACCCGGCGTGCCGACATCGACGCGCTGGTGGCGACCACGCTGAAGGCGTTCGGCGGCCGGCTCGACATCGTCGTGAACAACGCCGGCTGGTCGCACAAGAACGGGCCGCTGCTCGACGTCGACGAGGCGCAGTTCGACAAGATCTACGCGATCAACGTTAAGTCGATCTTCCACATGACGCACGCAGTGGTGCCGATCCTGCGCAAGCAGCGCGGCGGCGTCATCGTCAACATCGGCTCCACCGCGGGCATCCGGCCGCGCCCGGGGCTCACCTGGTACAACAGCACCAAGGGCGCGGTCAACCTGATGAGCAAGTCGCTGGCGGTCGAGCTGGCGAGCGACAACATCCGCGTCAACGTGATCTGCCCGGTGATGGGCGCCACCGGCCTGCTCGAGCAGTTCATGGGCATGCCGGACACGCCCGTGAACCGCAAGAAGTTCCTGGCCACGATTCCGCTGGGCCGGCTGTCGACGCCGCTGGACATCGCGCGCGCCGCTGTCTACCTGGCCAGCGACGACGCCGAGTTCATCACCGGCGTGGAGTTTCCGGTCGACGGCGGGCGCACGGTGTAGGGCGATCGGCGCGACGCCGCGATGAGCAAGTCCACGATCGCGGATGCCGACCTGGCGCGCTGGCGCGGCTGGGTCGGTCGCAGCGAGCAGCACAGCGACCGCGTGCACGGCGGCGCGCTCGACGCGCTGGCCGCGACGCTCGACCGCGACGACCCACCGGCGCACAGTGGCGACGCGGCGCCGCCGCTGGCGCACTGGCTGTTCTTCCTGCCGCTGGCGCGGCAGTCGGCGCTCGGCCCCGACGGCCATCCGCGACGCGGCGGCTTCCTGCCACCGATCCCGCTGCCGCGGCGCATGTGGGCCGGCGGCCGTCTGGAGTTCCTGCAACCGCTGCGCGTGGACGATGCGATCACGCGCACCTCGCGCATCGCGTCCGTCGACGCCAAGAGCGGGCGCAGCGGCAGGCTCGCGTTCGTCACCGTGCGGCACGAGGTCGCGTGCCCGCGCGGGCTCGCGATCACCGAGGAGCACGACATCGTCTACCGCGATGCGCCGCAGCCCGGCGCGGCACCGCCGACACCGCCGGTTGCGCCGACCGACGAGACCTTCTCGCGGCGCATCGTGCCCGACCCGGTGCTGCTGTTCCGCTACTCGGCGCTGACCTTCAACGGCCACCGCATCCACTACGACCACCGCTACGTCACCGAGGTCGAGGGCTATCCCGGCCTGATCGTGCACGGGCCGTTGATCGCCACGCTGCTGCTCGACCTGCTGCGCCGGCAGCGCCCGGCCGCGGTCGTCAAGCGTTTCGCCTTCACCGCGAAGTCGCCGCTGTTCGATCTGCATCCGTTCGACGTCTGCGGCCGCTTCGACGGCGGCGAGCGCAGCGTCGCGCTGTGGGCGCGCAACCACGAGGGCGCGCTGGCGATGAGCGCCAGCGCGGAGCTGGCTTGAGCGAAGACCGCCGATGATCACGACCACCCAATCCCACGCCGAACTGCGCGACGCCGTGCGCGCGCTGTGCGCGCAGTTCCCCGACGAGTACCACCGCGAGGTCGATGCGAAGCGTGCCTACCCCGAGGCGTTCGTCGACGCGCTCACCAAGGCCGGCTGGATGGCCGCGCTGATCCCACAGGAGTACGGCGGGTCGGGGCTGGGGCTCACCGAGGCGTCGGTGATCATGGAGGAGATCAACCGCGCGGGCGGCAACTCCGGCGCCTGCCACGGCCAGATGTACAACATGGGCACGCTGCTGCGCCATGGCTCGGCCGAGCAGAAGCAGCGCTACCTGCCCAAGATCGCCAGCGGCGAGCTGCGCCTGCAGTCGATGGGCGTCACCGAGCCCACCACCGGCACCGACACGACGAAGATCAAGACCACCGCGGTCAGACGCGGCGACCGCTACGTCGTCAACGGCCAGAAGGTGTGGATCTCGCGCGTGCAGCACTCCGACCTGATGATCCTGCTGGCGCGCACGACGCCGCTGGCCGAGGTGGCCCGGAAGAGCGAGGGGCTGTCGATCTTCATCGTCGACCTGCACCATGCGGTGAAGCACGGCATGACGGTGCGGCCGATCGCC
>DATIFD010000681.1:0-17301 GCA_035455385.1 Burkholderiaceae bacterium | reverse complement strand
GAAAAGCCCGGCCTCGACAAGGCCACGCCGTCACGCGTTCAGCCTGCGGACGGCTTTGTGACCGCGCTGGTCGGACCTCGCATGTCCGGCGTGGCAACGACGCCATGCCACGTGCGCGACGCCGCGCGTTGCATCCACAGCCGAATGCACTGCCGAGTCTCCATGCCCTCTACGTCAGTGGACACCCTGCGCCCGCGTGGAGGCCACGGCGTCCATCTCAGGCCTCTCAGGCCGCCAGCAGCGCCACCAGCACCCGCGCCGCCTGCTCGCACTGCGCCCGGGTCACGTCGAGGTGCGTCACCGCCCTCACCGTGCGCGGGCCCATCGCGTTGACCAGCACGCCGCGCTCGCGCGCCCGTGCGCTCAGCGTGGGCGCGTCGATGGGCAGCGACGCCGGCAGGTGAAACACCACGATGTTGGTCTGCACCGTGGCCAGGTCCAGTTCCACCGGGGCGCCGGCCTTGACGCGCTCGGCCAGCGCTCGGGCGTTGGCGTGGTCCTCGCCCAGGCGCGGCAGGTGGTGATCGAGCGCGTAGAGCGCGGCGGCGCTGAAGACGCCGTTCTGCCGCATCGCGCCGCCCATGCGGTGGCGGTGCCGGTGCGCGGCACCGATCCGCTCCTTGCTGCCCGCGAGCAGCGAGCCGCCGGGCGCACCCAACCCCTTGCTGAAGGCCACCGACACCAGGTCGAACGGCGCCGCCAGCTCGTTCAGCGCGACGCCGCTGGCGGCGCTGGCGTTCCACAGCCGCGCGCCGTCGAGGAACGTGGCCATGCCCAGTTCGCGCGCAGCGGCGCAGATGCGCAGCACCTCGGCTTGGGGCACCACCACGCCGCCGGCGCGGTTGTGCGTGTTCTCGATCGTCACCAGCGTCGTGGCCGGAAAGATCGGAAAGTTCCTCGGCTTGGCCGCGGCGCGCACGTCCTCGGCCGTGAACACGCCGGCGCGCCCCACCTCGACGATCTGCACGCCGGCGTTGGCCGCCGCGCCGCCGACTTCGTGCCAGCCCACGTGCGACTCGCGGCTGGCCACCACCTCGTCGCCGGGCCGCGTGAGCGTGCGCAGCGCGACCTGGTTGGCCATGGTGCCGGTGGGCAGCCACAGCGCCGCCTCCTTGCCGAGCAGCTCGGCCATGCGCGCCTGCAGCCGGTTGGTGCTCGGATCCTCGCCATACTGGTCGTCGCCCACCGGTGCGGCGGCCATCGCGGCGCGCATGCCGTCGGTGGGTCGGGTGACGGTGTCGGAGCGCAGGTCGATCGGGGCGTTCATAGGGCTGCGACGGTCGGGATGCGTTCGGGTCCGCTGTTGTAGCGCAGACCGGGCCGCGCGGGGCGGCTGCCGCGGCGGCCGCCCCTGGCGCATCACCTAAACTTGTCCCGACGTCCGTACGCGAGCCCGACAAGGCGGGTCCGAAGCATCATCCGCGCCTGGTATTCAAACGAGCTGCTGCGCAACTTTCCCGGGTCGAAGTTGCACCCGCGGCGTTCCCGATGAGAGGGCTGTCCCGCCGGGCAGCGAGCGTCCGAACTCGCGCGCCGGGGACGCGCCTGGGCATCGTCCTGGTGCTGGCTCTGGCCACGCTCCGTGTCGCCCTGGCACAGGATGCTCCTGCGCCGCTGCCTTCGTTCGCCGAGCTCGAGGCCGCCGGCGCCGTGATCGGCGAGATCCGCGTCGTCACCGACAACGTCTTCGACACCGCGGACCCGGAGGAAGACAATTCGTTCTTCAGGCTCGCCAACGCGCTGCACATCCAGACGCGCCCCAGCGTCATTCAACGCGCGCTGTTGTTCAAGCCGGGCGACAAGCTGTCGGTGCGCGTAATCGACGAGACCGAGCGCCTGCTGCGAAGCAACAACTTCCTGTACGACGTGCAGTTCAGACCCATCGCCTACCACGACGGCGTGGTCGACATCGAGGTCAGGACGCGCGACACCTGGTCGATCGACTTCGGCATCCGCGCCAGCCGCTCGGGCGGCGCCAACAGCAGCGGCCTGGAGTTCACCGACCGCAACCTGCTCGGCACCGGCACCACGCTCAGCTTCGGCCGCTCCAACGACGTCGATCGTTCCAGCAGCGAGTTCCTGTTCGCCAACGACCGCGCCTTCGGCACCCTGACGTCGGTGAAGTACAGCCATGCCTTCAACAGCGACGGCAGCAGCGACGCCGCCGCCATCGTGAGGCCCTTTTACGCGCTGGATACGCGCTGGGCCGCCGGCCTCTCGGGGTCGCGCTTCGACCGCATCGACTCCATCTACAACGCGGGCGAGGTAACGAGCCAGTACCGCCATCGCCAACATCTCGGCGAGGTCTTCGGCGGCTGGTCGCCGGGCCTGATCGAGGGCTGGGTTCACCGCTACTCGTTCGGGCTCGGCGCGAGCGACGATACGTATGTGGAAGAGCCCGGGCTGGTCGCGCCGAGCCAGCTGCCCAGAGACCAGAAGCTGGTCGGGCCGTTCATGCGCTACGAGCTGGTCGAAGACCGATTCGACAAACAACTCAACCGCAACCTGATCGGCCGGCCGGAGTTCTTCGCGCTGGGCCTGAATGCCCACGTGCAGCTCGGCTGGGCGGCCACCGGCATGGGCTCGAGCTGGAACGCACTGGTGTACTCGGGCTCGATCAGCCGTGGCTTCGAGCCGGGCCCCGAACAGACGCTGATGGCCCAGGCCAACCTATCGGGTCAGTTCACCAGCGGGCAGGTGTATCGCCAACACATCGGCGCCGCGACCCAGTACTACCTGCCGCAGGGCAGACGCTGGCTGTTCTACGCCGGCGCCTCGGCGGACGCGCTGAAGAATCCCGACGTCAACGACGCGCTGATGCTCGGCGGTGACAACGGGCTGCGCGGCTATCCGCTGCGCTACCAGGGCGGAACCCGGCGCGCGCTGTTCACCGCGGAAGAGCGCTTCTTCACCAACATCTACGTGTGGCGCCTGTTCCGCATCGGCGGCGCGGCATTCTTCGACGTCGGCCGCGCCTGGGGCGGCGCCAACGTCAACACCGGCAACCCCGGCTGGCTGAGCGACGCCGGCTTCGGCCTGCGCATCGCTGCCGCGCGCGCCGCCTCCGGCAGCATCCTGCACGTGGACGTGGCGTTCCCGATGAACGGCACCGCCGACATCGCGAAGGCGCAGTTGCTGGTCAAGACCAAGACGAGCTTCTGAGGCCCGGAGGGCGGTCGAAACACGCGAACCATCTGGCCCCCTGATCAGCCGCAGTTGCGTTGCCTCAATTCAGTTGTGCATCGCACGACCAAGATTGCGTCGAGGTGGAGAGGCCTGTGCGCCAAAGGGAGATCGCCGTGAGGGCAGCATCTGTCGAGGCCATGATCAGCCGGCGTCGCGCCGGCCTCGCGTACAGCATCGGGACGCTGATCAGCCTGGGAATCATCGCCATCCTTTCCGCGTGCGGAGGCGGTGGCGGCGGTGGTTCGACCACGCCACCGAGCATCGCAGACTTGAGCTATTCGCCGACGGCGGTGCCCGCCACAGGTGCTGGCACCTTCACGGTCAATGGGTCGATCACATTCAGCGACGCCGGGGGTGACCTGGCCACGCTGACGATGCGGATCACCGATGCCACCGGAGCCACGGTCTCTTCGGCGACATCGCCGATACAGGGCATCGCCGGCCAGACGTCGGGCACGATCGTCGGCTCGGTCCTCGCGACCAGACCGGGTGTCGGCGCCTACACGATCCACATCTCGGTGTCGGACCAGGCCGGCGCGGCATCGAATGAACTGTCCGGGCCTTTCGACGTCGTGGCCGCTGCCAGCCAGGGCAGGCTCGTCGCTGCGACCGGGCCTGGGCCAGCATCGCTGCAAGTGACGAACGGCAAGGTCTATTGGTCCGAGACCGGGACCACCGCGCTGCGCAGCGTGGCCACCAGCGGCGGCACGGTCGCCGATCTCGCAACGCGCGTCGTGCAGATCCAGGCGTTCGCGTTCGTAGGGTCCGATCTCATCTGGGAAGACGACCGGCCCATGATCGGCTCCGCCATCTGCGGAACCGACACCCGGCAGCGCGTCATCCATCGCACCAGCAGCGCGGGCGTGACCACCGTGCTGGCCAGCGGCCTGATCTGCGCGCCGTTCACCGGCTCTGACATCGCGGTCGATGCAACGTCGGTGTATTGGATCAGCTCGACCCTGAGTCCCAACGTCTACGTGCTCAATGCGACGCCGTTGGCGGGCGGGCCGACGACCACCATCACATCCAGCTTGACGCCGATCGCTGCGCTCGCCGCCGGCACCTCTGCGCTGTACTGGATGGAGAACGCTTTCCCGGACCCCGGCGTCATCCGCCGCCGGGCGACCGCCACCGGCACCATCGACACCGTGGTCAGCTTCGCCAGCTCGGTGGCCAACACGTTCGCGGTCGACGCCGCCAACGTCTACTACACCACCGCCAACTTCCCGCGCACGCCCTCGCCCACCGAGACGCTCGTCGCGCAGCCGCTGGCGGGTGGGTCCGCACAAACGCTGTCGGGTGCCATCCTGGCGCCGATCAAGCTGGTCGCCGCCGGCGGCCAGCTGGCGTGGATCGACGACGTCGCGCTGAACGCGATCTCTACGGCGGGTGGCAGCATCACCCAGCTCGCATCGTTCGCGCCCAACAAGGCGCTCGACCTGATGGTCAGCGGTAGCAACGCGCTGTGGACCGAAACCACCGGTGCGGGCCACGGCGAAACCGGCACGGTGAAGAGCGTGCCGCTGGCCGGCGGAAGCGTCGCGGTGCTGGTCCAGGGCGGCGACGCGCCGCGCCGCCTCGCGCTGGATTCGCAGGCGCGGGTCAACTGGACCGAAGGCGGTGCCATCGGGCTGACCGAGGGCTTCTCGCGGGTGGCCGCGCTCACGGGCGGGAGCGTGCAGACGGTGCTGTCCGGCATCTCGACGCAGGCACCGGTCTTCGCGGTGACCGCAACCGACGTGCTGGTCGCCGACCTCTGGCGCATCAAGCGCGTGCCGCTGTCGGGGGGCATGCCTGAAACGGTGGCCGCCGACGACGGGCCGATCGCTGGCGTCGCCACCGACGACGCGTGGGCGTACTGGAACCGGGCGGACCGGGTCTCGGCGCGCAAGGCGCCGATCGGTGGTGGCGCGGTCACCGTGCTGGCCGATCAGGGCGCAGCGCTGCCGCTGTCCAACAGCCCGATCCGCCTCGGCTTGAACGCCAACCTGTACTGGGTGACGAGCAGCAGCGCGTTGGTCAGCGCGCCGACCGCCGGCGGAGCGCTGGGTGTCGTGGCGCAGAGCGCCTCACGCTGCTTCGTGATCGACGCCGACAACGCCTATTTCGATTCCGCCACCGGCAGCATCTCGAAGCAGCCGTTGTCCGGCGCGGCGCCGACGGTGCTGGCATCCGGCGGCTCGTGCATCGACTCGGCCAGCGGACCCCCGATGTTGAGCCCGTTCGCGCTGAACAGCCAGTACCTGTACTGGCTCGGACCGCTGGCAGGCATGGACACCGTATCGAAGGTCTCCGTGTCCGGCGGCCGGGTGGTCCCGGTGCTGGCCTTCGACGGGGCCACCGGCAGCAGCGGCGCATCCCTAGCAGCGGATGCGACGAGCGTCTACTGGACACAACCGACGGCGCTGGAGATTCGCGCTTCCGACAGGTAGCCCGCGATCCCCGTGGTGGGGCGCGACTGCGCATCGCCGCATCGCGCCGCGCCCGCAGCGACCGGCGAGAGCGTGCGGCCACGCCGCGGCTGCCCGACCACCCCGTGCATGGACAATCACCCGCTGCGATGACGGCCGCCACCGCCTCGATCCGCCACACGCTGCGCAGCAACCCCACCTTCCGCGGGCTGTGCGCGGGCGGGTTGCTGTATTTCGTCGGCAACGCGATGCAGGTGATGGCCACCTCGTGGCTGATGATCGAGCTGACCGGCTCGGCCATCCTCACGGCGCTGGTGCAGACGGCGGTGTTCCTGCCGATGTTCCTGCTGTCGCTGCCCGCCGGCGTGCTGGCCGACGTCACCGATCGACGCCGGCTGCTGGTGGTGGCGCTGCTGACGCAGGCCGCGCTGATGGCGCTGCTCACGGTGCTGCTGCTGCTCGACGCGGCCGGCGCGACGGCGCTGCTGTTCTTCACCTTCGCCATCGGCTGCTGCACGGCGCTGTTGTCGCCGGCGTGGAACACCACGGTGGCCGACAGCGTGCCGCGCGCCGAGATGCCGCAGGCGATCACGCTGGTTGGCATCGCCTACAACAGCGCGCGCGCGCTGGGGCCCACGCTGGCCGGCGTGGTGTTCGCCTCCGCCGGCAGCGACTGGGTGTTCGGCATCGCGGTGCTCACCACGCTGATGATGTGGGAGTCGATCCGCCGCTGGCCGCCGAATCCGCACCCGCCCTCGCGGCTGCCGGCCGAGCGGCTGTGGGGCGGCACGCTGGCGGCACTGCGCTTTGCGCGCCACAGCGACCTCATCCTCGCGCAGCTCGTCCGCACCATGGCCTACAGCGCGGCCGGCTCGGCCCTCTGGGCGCTGCTGCCGGTGATCGGGCAGCAGCAGCTCGGCACCGGCGCCGCGGGCTACGGCGCGCTGATCGGCTGCCTCGGCGTCGGCGCGGTCGGCGCCGGGCTGGTGGTGGGCCGCGCGCGCACCGAGCTCGGGCTGGAGCGGCTGGTGCACAGCGGCTGCGTGGTATTCGCCGCCGCGATGGCGATCGCCGCGTGGGCGCGGGTGCATGCCGCGGTCTACCTCGCGCTGGTGGCCGGCGGCGCGGCGTGGATGAGCGTGATGTCCACCTTCAACACCGCCACGCAGACCAGCGCGCCGCCGTGGGTGCGCTCGCGCGCGGCGGCGTTGCACGCGCTGTCGGCGCTGGGCGCATTCGCCTTCGGTTCGGCGTTCTGGGGCCTGATGTCGAGCGCGCTCGGCTTGCAGGCCGCGCTGACGATCGCCACGCTCGCGATGCTCGGCGGCATGCTGCTGGCCAAGCCGTTTCCGCTGCGCATGGGCCACGAGCAAGAGGTCAGCCCCGCGCCGTGGAAAGACCTGTTCGTGGCCCAGGAGCCCGACCCGCAGGCCGGCCCGGTGGCGGTGGAGATTTCCTACCGCATCCGCGCCGAAGACGCGCCGGAGTTTCTCGACGCGCTGAGCCAGCTGCGGGCGCCGCGGCGGCGCGACGGTGCCACCCTGTGGCGCATCTACCGCGACCTGGGCGACCCGTCGCGCTACTGCGAGCGCTTCATCGTCACCAGCTGGGCCGACTACCTGCACCAGCGCAGCCGCGCCACGCTGGCCGACCAGGAGCTCGAGGCGCGCGTGCGCGCCTTCGTACCCGAGGGCGAGACGGTGACGATGCAGCACTACATCGCCGAACGATAGCGTGCTCCAACCCGGCGCAGGCCGGGCGTTCACTATTGAACTCCCGCGAAAGGTTCCCTTTGCTGCAATGACCTACGCGTGCCGGACCCATCGGGGTGGCACACGCAAGGCCCACCCGCAGCATCGAAAGGAACCGTCATGAGCGCATCGCAAGTTGAATCCGCTCCGGTCACGCGGCCCGCGGACCCGGACAAGCTGAACGCCTTCCTCGGCAAGATGGTCGGCGACCTCGGCGCCATTGCCAGCGGCGCGCTGGTGCTGCTGGGCGACCGGCTCGGCCTGTTCCGCGCGATGCGCGCGGGCGAGCCGATGACACCCGACGAGCTGGCCCAACGCACCGGCACTCACGAGCGCTACGTGCGCGAGTGGCTGGCCGCACAGGCTGCCGCCGGCTATGTGGAGTACGACGACACGGCCGGCACCTTCCGCCTCAACCCCGAGCAGGCCGCGGTGTTCGCCGACGACGACAGCCCGGCGTCGATGGCCGGCGCGTTCGAGGTTTTGTCGAGCCTGTGGCTCGACGAGCCCAAGGTCGCCGAGGCGTTCCGCCACGGGCGCGGTCTGGGCTGGCACGAGCACAGCCAGTGCCTGTTCCGCGGCACCGAGCGCTTCTTCCGGCCCGGCTACAACGCCAACCTGGTGCCGTCGTGGCTGCCCGCGCTCGACGGCGTGGTCGACAAGCTCACGCGCGGCGCCGCCGTGGCCGACGTCGGCTGCGGCCACGGCGCCTCCACCGTCGTGATGGCCAAGGCGTTTCCGAACTCGCAGTTCGTCGGCTTCGACTACCACGCGCCGTCGGTCGAGGCCGCCACCAAGGCGGCACGCAACGCCGGCGTGAACAACGCGCGCTTCGAGGTGGCGCACGCCAAGAGCTTCGGCGGCCGCTTCGACCTGGTGGCGTTCTTCGACTGCCTGCACGACATGGGCGACCCTGTTGGCGCCGCCACCCACGTGCGCGAAGCGCTCAAGCCCGACGGCACCTGGATGATCGTGGAGCCGAACGCCGCTGACCGGCTGCGCGACAACCTCAACCCGGTGGGCCGCGTGTACTACGCCGCCTCGACGATGATCTGCACGCCGTGCTCGCTGGCGCAGGAGGTGGGGCTCGGCCTCGGCGCGCAGGCCGGCGAAGAACGCCTGCGCCAGGTGGTGACCGAAGGCGGCTTCGGCCGCTGCCGCCGCGCGGCGGAGACGCCGTTCAACATCGTGCTCGAAGTGCGGCCCTGAGCCGAAGGCCCGCGCGCAGCGGGGCACGGTTACCGTGCGGCGATGCGGTTGCGCCCTCGCCTGTCCACCCCACCTGCACGTCATCGGCCCGGTCGACGTTCGCGGCGCGGGCGGCTCTGGCGGGCGCCGAAGGGTCCGGATCGGGCAAGGCCGCCGCGCCGCGTGTTCGGCGTCGCGGGGCGGTTAAGCTGCCGGTGTTGCGACTACACGCCTGCACGAGCGGCGCTCGCTTCATCGATGCCGATGCTCCGATGCCCTCGCCTGGCAATCGTCGTCACCGCCGTCACACTGGTTGCCTGCATCCCACTCAAGGTGTCGGAACAGCATGTCGTGGCCACGACCCGCTCGGAGCCGGTGGCGGCCGATTGGGACCCGACGATCGGGCCGGATGTCCACATGGCTTTCGCCCACAGATTCAAGACGGTGATGCGTGAGCAGTCGGACAGGGTCGAAATCGTCGATCCGGACGACGTGTGGAAAGCGGCCGGTGTGGGCGAGCCGGGAACCGAGGCGAAGCTGAGCGAGGTTCTGTCAGTGCGATCCGGCGGACTCTTCGACGACCTGGGCATTCGCTACCTGATCGTGCTGGGTCCCGAGACGAAGCCGGTGCGCAAACAGGTCATCGAGGCCGCCGCCTTCTACTCCAAGTGGACCGTCGAAACCTCGCGCGAGGCCGTGCTGGTGGGCATCGCGGGCCCGATGCGGGGGCGCCTCAGGTACATCGCCGCGGCGTCTGGCGAGGAGCACGAAGGTTGGGTTCCGGGCACGCCGCTGATCTTCGCCCGCCTCTACTCGACCAGCGACACCGAAGAAAGTGCGCTGAAGGCGCTGGCCAGGCAAGTCGTCGATCGGATCCTCAGTGCGAGCACGGAGTCCCCGGTTCGCGTTGCGCTTTTCGCCGGGAAGGTAGGCCCTTGAGGCGCCCGAGCGCGCGCCCGGTGGCGGGGCCGTCGCGCCTCGCGTGCTGCTGGTTGTGCCTCGCGCTGCCGATGGCGCCGCTGGCCGGCTGCATGACGGTCTCTCTGAATCCACCGTACCCGCCGGACTGGCCGGCGCCCGTTGCCGACAGGGTCGGCGTATGTCCCTCCATCTCGGGTCGCTATGTGAACCTGGGACAGATGCACCTCGAAGCAGGGGCATCGTGCGAGGGGACTGACCGGCCCGAGGACGGCCTCTGGGATTGCAGTGTGCTGCTGACGAGCAACCTCGGACTGCCCGTGTCTGGCCCCGTGGCCGCCCTGGCGCAACCGGATGCCGACACGCTGACGGTCAGCGTGACCGGCGACGACCGCGTGCCGCGTGAAGTGCGCCAGTTGCGCAGAGGGCGCGACTTCCAGTGCGACGCGGAGTCCCTCTTCTTCAGCGACACGCGCTCGATGCTCGGCAGCCCGGGCATGACGGCACTGGGTATCGTCATGTTGAGCGGAGGCATCAACCACCATTCGCGCGCGTTCGCACGCAACGCGGCGGGCGAGTTGGTGATGACCGTGCGTCAGCGCACGACCGGATACCACCTGTTGTTCGGCTGGTCTGGCACCACCACCAACCATGTGCGTTGGCGCGCCGCCGAGACCGCGCCATGAGGCCGCGCCATCGCTCGACGCTGGCGGCCTTGCTCGTGCTGACCACGGGCTGTGTCGCGCTGGAAGACCAGGACTACCCGGCTTACTGGCCCGCCTTGGCCGTTTCGGGGTCGGGGTGCCCGAGCCTGACGGGCCGGTTCGACAACCAAGACATCAACGAGGCGCAGCCGGTGCTGCTGGCCAAGTGGCTGCTGCAGACCGCAGACCCGCTGCGCCAGGTGCATCGCGTGCAGTTGGCCGGTCCCGAAGCAGGCACGCTCGTGCTGCGGCTGCTTGAAGACACAGGGACGGAGCTCCTGAAGCGCGAACTGCGCGAAGGCACCGACTACGCCTGCGGCGACGGTTGGCTCGAGCGCAAGCAGCCCGAGCTGGCGTTCGTCGGAGTGGTGAACCGTCACCTGGCAAGGTTGGCGCGGACCACCCGCGGCGACCTGGTGGTCCAGGACATCGACCAGGGCGGGGGCGTGGTGCTGGTGGTACCGATGTACGCGTCGTTTCGTCAGTGGCACCTCTATCGACAACGAAGCCACTGACCTCGCCGTCGCGCCGTCGACCGGCCGACAGGCTGCACGGCTCGTCGGCGAGCGGATACTGCAACGCCGTGTCGTCGACCCCTCGCATGCCCGGGCCGTCCCGCGATCCGATCGCGGCGGCTCTCGCCATCGGCTTGCTCGCCGGCTGCGCACAGCCCGGGCGCATGGCCGAGCCCGCCGGCTATGGGCCCACCGAGGCGCGCGCGGCGATCCAGCGCGTGCTGCCGCCGCACGTCGACGACAGAGCCGGCTGGGCCGCGGACATCCACGCCGCGCTCGCCACGCTGGAGCTGCCGTCGACGCCGGAGAACCTGTGCGCGGTGATCGCCGTCACCGAGCAGGAGTCCGGCTTTCGCGCCGACCCTTCGGTACCGGGGCTGCCCGCCATCGCGTGGAAGGAGATCGACCGCCGCGCCGACGCCGCGGGCGTGCCCAAGGTGGCGGTGCGCGCCGCGCTGGGGCTGAAGTCGCCCGACGGCCGCAGCTACGCCGAGCGCATCGACGGCGTGAAGACCGAGCGCCAGCTGAGCGAGATCTTCGAGGATTTCATCGGCATGGTGCCGATGGGCAAGACCTTCTTCGCCAGCCGCAACCCGGTGCGCACCGGCGGGCCGATGCAGGTGAGCATCGCGTTCGCCGAGGCGCATGCCAAGGCGCGGCCCTATCCGTACCCGCTGCGCGACACGGTGCGACACGAGGTGTTCACGCGCCGCGGCGGACTGTACTTCGGCACCGCCCACCTGCTGGCGTACGACGCGCCGTCGTACGACAAGCTGCTGTACCGCTACGCCGACTTCAACGCGGGCCGCTACGCGAGCCGCAACGCGGGCTTCCAGAACGCGCTGGGCATCGCGTCGGGGCTGCCGGTGGCGCTCGACGGCGACCTGCTGCCGCGCGCCGCGGGCGCCCCGCGCGGGGAGACCGAGCGCGCCGCCGTCACGCTGGCCGGCCGCCTGGGGCTGAGCGAGTCGGCGATCCACCGCGACCTGGAAAGAGGCGAGGACGTGGACTTCGAGAAGACCGAGCTGTACCAGCGTGTGTTCGCCTACGCCGAGCGGCTCGACCGGCGCAATCTGCCGCGCGCGGTGGTGCCGCGCATCGACCTGCAGAGCCCCAAGTTCACGCGCAAGCTGACGACCGAGTGGTTCGCCAACCGCGTCGACGAGCGCCAGCGGCGCTGCCTGGCGCGCATCGGCGCGCCGCGCGACGACTGACGCCGGTCGGGATTTCGTTTGAAGCGCGCGCTGTCCGCGCGGCACCACTCGCCGCGTAATCCCCGCGCGAGCGATCGGCAACCTTGACGGCCATCAATCACCGGCGGCCGCCCGGGCCCTATGGTGCGTCGCACACGCGGCACACCATGGGGAGTCGACCGATGGACGACACGCTGAAAGCCAAGATCCTCGCGCTGCTCGACCAGCACCGCATCATGACCGTCGCCACCGTCAGGCCCGACGGCTGGCCGCAGGCGACGACGGTGGGCTACGCGAGCGAAGGCCTGACGCTGTACTTCCTGTGCGGCCTCGACAGCCAGAAGGCGAAGAACCTCGCGCGCGACGACCGCCTGTCGCTGACCATCGACCACGACACGGCGCAGGTGATGGAGATCGCCGGCCTGTCGATGGCCGCGCGCGCGACGCCGGTGACCGACCCCGCCGAGGGCGAGAAGGTGCTGCGCCTGCTGATGCGGAAGTACCCGCAGCAGGACTCGTTTCCGCTGCCGATGCCCAAGCCGTCGGAGGTGCGCATCTTCCGCGTCACGCCGACCGTGATCTCGGTGCTCGACTACTCCAAGGGCTTCGCGCACACCGACCTGGTCGCCTGCTAGCCACTCGCGCACGGACCCGTGCGCCGCTGCGGCTCAGTGCGTGGGCGACTTGCTGAAGCGGCCGTGCCGCGCCGCACGCATCAGCTCGGCGAACTGCGCACCCGGCATCCTCAGCAGGCGCCGGTGGTCGCCGCCCTCGAGGTAGACCACCTCGTGCCCTTCCAGATCCTCGTCGACCACGGTCTCGACGCCCCACGCCATGCCCACCGGCGGCACGGCACCCCGATCGCAATCGCCGAAGACCGTCGCGATGCGGTTCTCGTCGGAGAGATGCAGCTTGCGCCTGCCCAGCAGGATGGCCAGGCGGCCGACCATGACGTAGCGGTCGGCCGGGATCACCGCCATCACGAATCCGCCGTCGTCTTCGAGGATCACCGACTTCGCCACCTGTCGCGGGGACACATGGGCCACCCGCGCAGTCTGGGCGCTGCAATGGCTCAAGCGATGCTCGCTCACCTCGTACTGCACGCCGCGCTGATGGAAGTATTGGGACAGACGCGATGAAATCATGACGGCCTCGCTGGCACAGCGGCACGCGCGTGCAGGCTTCGCGACGCGGCGCATGCAAACTGAGCGCAGTTTGAACCCATCGCAGGCCGCACCGCAATCACCCGACTACCGCTGGCGTGGGCATACGAGGTCGCACCGGCACACACGCGGCGAGTCGGGGACATCGGGCATCTCCCCGGGGATGAACGGCGCCGGGCAGGTTCTGCCCGCAGTGCGGCGCGCCGCGCGTGAGGCCGGCGGCGCGCCAAGCGGTCGATCAGTAGCCGCGCCGGCCGCCGCGGTAGCCGCCGGCGTCCGAGTCGCGGCGCTGGCCGCCGCCGAAGCCGCCGCCCGATTCCCTGGGGCGTGCCTCGTTGACCACGATGGCGCGGCCATCGATCGATTGGCCATTCATGCCGCGGATCGCGGCCTGCGCCTCGTCGGACGTGCCCATCTCGACGAAGCCGAAGCCCTTGGAGCGGCCGCTGTCGCGGTCGATCATCACCTTGGCGGACACCACGGTGCCGAACTCGCCGAAGCGCTGTTGCAGGGAATCATCGGTCATCGAATAGGCGAGGTTGCCGACGTAAAGTCTGTTGCCCACAGAGGGCTCCTTTCAACAAAAGCGTGCGCAGCGGCCGAATACGGCATGCGACGCGAGAACACGAGCCACGGGCGCGAAGCGCGCCCGCAACTCAACGAAAGCTGCGCCGCACCGGCGGCCGCGGGCCGCCTGCGCGCGGCTCGAGGTGGCGGAACGTGATGCGGCCCTTGGTCAGGTCGTAAGGCGAGAGCTCGAGCGACACCTGGTCGCCCGCCAGGATGCGGATGGAGTGCCGGCGCATGCGCCCCGACGTGTACGCCACCAGCGAATGCCCGTTGTCGAGCGTGACGCGAAAGCGTGAATCGGGCAGCACCTCGTCGACCTTGCCGCGCATCTCGATCAGTTCTTCCTTGGCCAATCAGATCTCCTTCTGAATCAGCGCCGAGGCGTGGGCGACGCCGTGCTCCACGGCATAGCGTCGCGCGCTCTCGCGCGAGGTGAAGCGCGGCACGAAGCGCAGCACGCGGTGGTGCGTGCCGATGCCATGGCCGCTGCGGATCGCCGCCGAGGCCGCGTAGCGGCCCGAATCGGTGGCGGTGACGAGGGGCGAAACGACGTACTTGCCCACCTCGATGGCGGGCTCGTGGTTGTTGTGTTTGTGGTCCATCTACAGGCCGCGTCGAACCGCGGCAACAAAAAGGGGCATGGGCGATCCCGTCGGACCGGGCCGCGGGATCGGGCGGCGCAGCACACGCGCGCCGCAGCCAGGGGTGCCCGGTCAGCGCGACACGATCAGTCGCACACCGGGATGAACAGCTCGCCGCAATGAGAAGCTGACTGCCAAGGCGTTTCGGGCGGTGCCCGGCCTGAAGGCGCTTGGCGCGCGGCAAAGATGATGCCGGGGCCGTGTCAGTCGACGCTGCCGCGTTGGTGAGCAACCGCGGCAAGAGGCGCCATTGTACGCGAGCGTGGCCAGCAGCGCCGCCGTCACGGCGAGTAGGCTCCCGAGACGGCACACCCCAATCGCCAGAGGCTTCCATGGACGACCTGCTGATCCGCCACGCCACCGTCTACGACGGCAGCGGTGCCGACCCGATCCGCGCCGACCTCGCCGTGCGCGCCGGGCGCATCCGCGCCATCGCGTCCTCGCTGCCCACCGACGCCACGAAGGTCATCGACGCCGACGGCCTCGCGCTGATGCCCGGCATCGTCGACAGCCACACCCACTACGACGCCCAGCTCACGTGGGACCCGTACGCCCGCCCGTCGCCGGCGCTGGGCGTGACGACCGCGATCATCGGCAACTGCGGCTTCACGATCGCGCCGTGCCGGCCGCAGGACCGCGAGCTGACGATGCGCAACCTCACGCAGGTGGAGGGCATGTCGTTCGAGGTGCTGGAGCGCGGCGTGCGCTGGGAGTTCGAGACCTTCGCCGAATACCTGGCACAGCTGCGGCGCACCGGCTGCGCGATCAACCTGGCCGCCTACGGGCCATTCGTCGCTGCGCACCTACGTGATGGGGCCCGAAGCCAACCAGCGTGCGGCCACCGCCGACGAGGTCTCACGCATGGCTGCACTCGTGCGCGAGGCCATGGCCGCCGGCGCCCTGGGCCTGGCCAGCTCCACCAGCCCGGCGCACAACGGTGCCGGCGGCACCCCGATGCCCTCACGCCTGGCCACCGACGAGGAGCACCTTGCGCTGGTCGAGGCCATGGGGGCGAGCGGCCGCGGCGTCTACATGGTGACCAAAGGCGCCCAGATGAAAGTGGCGCTGCTCGAAGAGATGGCCGCGCGCTCGGGCCGTCCGGTGCTGATCGCCGCGCTGCTGCACAACGGCACCAACCCCGGTGCGGTGTTCGCCGACCTCGATGCGATCAGCGCCGCCAACGAGCGCGGCCACCGATTGCTCGGGCAGGTGTCGTGCTGCCCGCTGACGATGGACTTCACGATGGCTTCGCCCTACCCGGTGGAAGGCCTCGCGAGCTGGAAGCCGGCACTGGGCCTGAGCGGCGAGCGGCTGCGCACGGTGCTGGCCGATCCGGCGTTCCGGCAGGGCGTGCGCGACGAACTGGCGCAACCGTCGGCGTTCCGCCTCTTCAACGGCGAATGGCACAAGGTGCAGGTGGTCGAGGTGGCGCAGACCCAGCATCGCGAGCTGGAACAGCGCAACCTGAACGATGCGGCGCAGCGCATGGGTGGCGGCAGGGACGCGCTCGATGCGATGCTCGACCTCGCGCTCAGCGAAGACCTGGCCACCGTGTTCACCGCGCAGCTGCTCAACAGCGACGAGGCCGCGGTGGCGCGGCTCATCAACCACCCGCACAGCCTGGTCTCGCTCTCGGATGCCGGCGCGCACCTCACCTTCTTCACCGACGCCGGCTTCGGCCTGCACCTGCTGGGCCACTGGGTGCGCGAGCGGCGTGCCGTGCGCCTGCAGGACGCCGTGCGACGGCTCACGCATCAGAGCGCCGAGCTCTTCGGGCTGCCAGGGCGCGGGCTGTTGCGCGAGGGCTATGCGGCAGACCTGCTGCTGTTCGATCCCGCGACGGTCGGGCGCTCCAAGAGCCGCCGCGTGTTCGACCTGCCCGGCGGCGCACCGCGGCTGCACACCGATGCGCTCGGCGTGCACGGCGTGTGGGTCAACGGCACGCTGGTGGCCGACAACGAGGGCGTGCGCGGGGGCGCGCCGCTGCGCGGCGAGGTGATCACCGAGTTCGCGACCCGGTGACCTGCAGCACCAGCCACTTCACCGGCGCAACGCTGGCGAGGCGCGCCGCCGTCAACCCGACCAGGCAAACGGCGCGAAGTGCCCGTTGCGCGTGCCGGTCGAATCGTCCCAGCGCATGCCGAACACGTTGAAGCGGCTGCGCGTCGCCTTGGCCAGCGAGAGCCGCGTGTTCACCGGATGCGCGACGTTCTCCAGGGCGATGGCCTCGCCAGGTGCCGTCACGCTCGGCAGACCCTCGCAGGCCTGATCGATCAACTCGCCCGCGCGCACCACGCGGTTCAGGCCGTTCACCTCGAACTGGATCGGCCGCCGCTCGACGCCCGCGATGCGGCCCACGAGTGGCCCGAGCGCTGCCATCGGCCCGCCCGCGGCCCCCGTGGCGATGGCCTTGATCGCTTCCACCTGCTGATCGGTGGCGCGCTCATCGACCACGAGGCCCACGGTGATGTTGCCGTTGCCCATGGCACCCGGCGAGTGCAGCATCACGATGAACGACAGCCCGTCGAGCGTCACACCGTCCTTGGCGCCTTTGTCGATGCGCAGCGTCACCGCCGCCTTGCAGTCGCCTTCGGTGGGCAGAGCGGCGAGGTTGGACCAGATGCACGGGCACAGCAGCGTGCAGTTGCACGTCTCCATGTACTCGCCTTTGATTTGCCAACCAGCCATGGCGATACTCCTTCGTGGCGCTGTGGACCTGGGGTCGGTGCGACCGGCGCGCGGTGCGGGCCGGTCGCTCCTATGATCCCGGGACTCGACAGCCTAAGCCCGATGGCAAAGCCCTTGCAAGCGAAGAAACCGGCCCCGGGCGGCTGGGCGCTGATCGCGCTGCAACCCAAGCTCGCGTGGTGGCTGCTTGCGATCAGCGCGCTGGGCTGGGCCCTGCTGGCATGGATCGCGTTCGACATGGGCCACCCGGTGGCACGGCTGATGATGCCCGCCTCGGCCCGCTGGAGCGGGGCCAATCTGCTGGCCATCTGGTGCATGTGGGCGGTCATGATGACCGCGATGATGCTGCCCTCGGCGTTGCCGATGAGCCTGG
>DATIFD010000680.1:0-7944 GCA_035455385.1 Burkholderiaceae bacterium | reverse complement strand
AGCGCTTTGCCCGGCCGCTGGGGGCGCCCCCTGGGGGGAGGCGCCGAAGGCGCTACGGGGGGGGTCATCGTTCGGGGTCGAGCGCCCACGGGGCAGCCGGACGCTCGGTGCGCGCGAGCCAGTCTTCGATCGCCTCGACGTGCTCGGTCTCCTCGGCGGCGAACTCGGCGGCCAGCCGCTTGACCTCGGGGTCGCTCGACGACTGGCCGGCACCGGCGTAGTACTGCATCGCGCGCAGCTCGTTCTCGCGCGCATAGCGCAGCGCGTCGTAGGCGTGCAGCGTGTGGTCGAACGCTTCATCGCCGCCGGCCTCGGGCGGCGTGCGCCAGCAATAGTCCCACGGGCCGATGGCCGGCAGCTTCACGCCGACGGCGCGCTCGACGATCGAGTCATGGTGCATGCGCGAGTAACGCACCATGTCGCGGAACAGCGCTGCCACGTGGTCGTTGCGGTGCGCCTCCATCATGTCGGCCAGCTCGAGGTAGCGCTCGGCCGCCTCGTGCTCAAGCGCGATCGCGTGCGCCAGGAATTGCGGCAGCGTGTAGTCCATCGCCCTCTCCTTCACACTCTAGGCCATCGAGGCGGGTTGCAGGCGCAGGCGCACCTCGCCCGGTGCCCCTTCGATGCGCTCGGCCGCCCAGCCGCGCTCGGCGAGTTCGGGGTACAGCAGCATCGGGTCGCGGTCGTGGTGCACGATCAGCACGCGCAGTGTCGGCGTGGCATCGATCAGGCGCAAGATCGCCACCAGCGGCTGCGGCGGCGGCAGGCCGCGCACGTCGATGTGCCAGCCGTCGGGGTCGGCCCACTGGCGCGCCTGGAATGGGCCGCCGTCGTTCACCGCGTGGTCACCCCGCCATCGTGAGCCCGCCGCTCACGCTGAGCACTTGGCCCGTGACGTAGCTCGCCGTGTCGCCGCTGAAGAACAGCACCGCATCGGCCACCTCCTCGGGCCTGCCGAGCCGGCGGAACGGAATCGCCTTCTTCAGCGCTTCGGTCACCTTCTCGGGCACCGCGGCCATCAGCGGCGTGTCGGTGGGCCCCGGGCAGACGCAGTTGACGCAGATCTGGTAGCGCGCCACCTCGCGCGCCAGCGACTTGGTGAACGCGATCAGCCCGCCCTTGGAGCCCGAATAGACGGTTTCGCCGAGGCTGCCGACACGCCCGGCATCGCTCGCGATGTTGACGATCTTGCCGCTCGCGCGCTGGATCATCGCCGGCAGGAACACCTTGGTCAGGCGCATCGGGCCGATGAAGTTCAGCGAGATGATCTTGTCCCACAACTCGGGCGTGCCTTCCCAGAACGGATGCGTGGTGCCCCAGCCCGCGCCGTTGACGAGCACGTCGGGGGTGCCGAATCTTGTCTGCACGGCATCGGCGAACGCGCCGATCGAGTTGGCGTCGGTCACGTCGACGTAGAGGTAGGTGGCCTTGCCGCCGGCTTCACGCAGCGCCGCAGCCTGCGCCTCGCCCTTGTCCTTCTGCACGTCGGCCACGATCACGCTGGCGCCGGCGCCGGCCAGCGCCTTGGCGGTGGCTGCCCCGATGCCCGAGGCCGCGCCGGTGACGACGGCCAGCTTGTCTTTCAGGCTCATGGTTTCTCCTTGGTGTGGGTGGCGCTCTTGTCGAGAAAGGCCGACACGCGGCGCCGGGTTTCCGGGTGTTCGTACAGGCGCCGCGTGGCGGCGATCTCGGCGGCGAAGCCGTCGCCGTGCGGTGCGCTGGCCAGCGCGATGCAGCGCTTGTTCTCGGCCAGCGCGATGCGTGGAATCGCGGCGCAGCGCTGCGCCAGCGCGCGCGCCGAATCGGCCAGCCGTTCGGCGGGAACCGACCACTGCACCAGCCCCAGCCGCTCGGCCTCGATGCCGCTGATCGTCTCGGCGCCGAGGATCAGCCGCCGCGCGATGCCCGGCCCGACCAGTCGCGTCAGGCGCTGCGTGCCGCCGCCGGCGGCCAGCAGGCCGAGCCCGGCTTCGGGCAACCCGATGCGCGCGTCGTGCGCGGCGATGCGCCAGTCGCAGGCCAGCGCCAGCTCGAAGCCGCCGCCGACCGTGGCGCCGCCGAGCTCGGCGATCGTCACGCAGCCCACGTTCTCGAGCCGCGCGAACACGCGCTGCATGCGCTGCACGATCGTCACCATCTCGTTGCGGCCCTGCGGCGTGGCGACGGACGAGCGGATCAGGCCCAGGTCGGCGCCGCCGCAGAACACCTTGAGCGCGCTGCGCAGGTGCAGCACCGCGATCTGCTCGTCGGCCTCGGCCTCGTCGAGCACGGCGTCGAGCTGCGCCAGCAATTCGTCGTTGATCGCATTGACAGGCGCGCGCGCGAGCGTCACCACCAGCGCGTCGCCGACGCGGCGGCTGCTGACCAGCGGGGTGGAGATCACGCCGTCCATCGCGTCACCCGTGGCTTCGATGCAGCTCCTGCAGCTTGCGCCGCAGCAGCTTGCCGGTGGGCCCGCGCGGCAGGCTGTCGATCGCGTGCAGCCAGCGCGGCCGCTGGTAGTGCGGCAGCACTTGCGCACGCGCCTGCAGCGCGTCGTGTGCGCGCTCGGGGTCGGAGGCAACGTAGAAGTACGCCACCGCGTCGACGCCATCGCTGTCGGGCACGCACACGGCGGCACCTTCGACCACGCCTTGCGCCTGCGAGGCCAGCGCTTCAGCCAGCTCGATCAGGTTGACCCAGCGGCCGTGGATCTTGACCAGCGAGTCTTCGCGGCCCGCGAACTGCCAGCCACCGCCGGCCGTGCGCTGCCACAGGTCGGCCGGGCAGAACGCGCCGGCACGGAACGCCTCGCTCTGCGCGAGCGGGCGGTCCAGGTAGCCGAGCGCCAGCGTCGGCACGCGGATCATCAGCCGCGTGGGCACGCCCGGCGGCACGTCGTCGAGCGGTTGCACGTCGACGCCCGGCGACGGCGCGAATCCATGCACGCCGTCGCGCGCCAGCATCACCAGCACCAGCGTCTCGGAAGCGCCATAGCCGTCGACGATCGGCAGGCCCGTGCGCTCCAGCCATTGCTGCCGCAGTTGCGGCGGCAGCGCCTCGCCGGCCGACACGCACAGCCGAACGCCCGACTGCCCGATCTGGCGTGCCAGTTCGCCTTCGTGCAGCAGGTTGCGGTACAGCGACGGCACGCTGAACAGCACGGTGGGGCGCTGCGCAGCGACCGTCGCCGCCACGCCCGCCGCCGTCGGCCACAGCGGATCGAGGACCACCGTGGCGCCGAGCTTGAGGCCGGCGAACAGCGCGTTGGTCTGCGGATACGCGAAGAACAGCTTCGAGCTGGCGAACACGCGGTCGCTGTGGCGCAGCCCCAGACCCTCGCGCGACACCTGATCCACCTGCCGCGCGAAGCGGTGCGCATGAACCACGGCCTTCGGCTGCCCCGAGGTGCCTGAAGAGTGACACCAGAACGCCGGAGCGTCGGGGTTCATCGGCTGTACGGCGGCGGCCGCGCTGCGCCCGCAGGCGTGCCGCCACGCCTGCACGGGCAGCACGCGCGACCGCCACGGCTCGGGCGTGTCGCCGTCGTGCTCGGCCAGGATCACGCTGAAGCCGGCCTCGTCGAGGATGTAGTGCCACTCGGCGGCCGGGATGCGCGGGTTCACCGCCACCGCGACCATGCCGCCCCACATGCTGCCGAGGAACGCGGCGACCCAGTCGAGCCCGTCGGGCAGCTTGACGGCCACGCGATCGCCGGCGCGTAGGCCGCGTGCGACCCACACCGAGGCACAGCGTGCCGCCCAGTCGCGCAGCTCGCCGCGGCTGAGTTTCTGGTCGCCGCACGCGAGCGCGGGACGCCGCAGGTCGTGCCCGCCGAGCAGCAGCTCGGCGGCGTTGATCGGCGCCTCGATCGCGCCGCCGGCGGCCACCTGCAGCAGCGCACCTTGCGCCGCCAGCGCGCCGTGGCCTGCACGCCAGCGCTCGTACTCCGCGTTGAGGAACAGCGCATGCTCGACTTCCTCGGCCGCCAGCTCGCGGAACAGCTCGCCGTCGGGCGACCCGCTGTCCGCTCGATCGGCGTGTTCGGTGAACAACCGCGCCGCCCGTTGCTCCATCGCGATCGCGATGCGGAACAGGTTGTCGGCGTCCTGCGGCCGGTTCTCGACGCCGCCGAACAACGCTGCCAGCTCCAGCCGCAACGGTGCCGACGACGCCGGCACCGCCGGCACGTGATAGCGGCGCGCGAGCGTCTCCATGTGCTCGCCTTCCATCGCCGCGAAGCGGCCGAACAACTCGCGCAGCTGCGGGTCGCGGGTCTCGGCCGCGGCGCGCTGGTAGAACGCGCGCCCGCCCTGCTCGATCTCGAAGGCCAACCGCACGCCGGCCAGCGCGGTGCCGTCCGGTGCCTCCGCAGCGTTGGCCGCCACCAGATGGCCGCCGCACGACGGGCAGGCACCGTAGGCGAACGCGAAGCCTTCGTGCTCCGCGGCGCAATCCAGGCACCGCCAGCGCCGGCTCGCGCCCGCGCAGCAGATGTAGCGGCCCTCGGCGGCGAACTCCAGCGGCCTGCCGCACTGCGGACACTTCATCGCACGCTCCCGCCGGGCGCGGGGCCGCCCGATGGCTCGGCCAGCTCGCGCACCAGCCGCTGCGCCAGCACCGCGGCCACCTGGCGCCGGTAGTTCGACGCGGTGGCCGTGCTGCGCATCGGGCTCACCTGCTGCTGCACCAGCTTGCCGAGCGCAGCCAGCCGCGCGTCGTCGATGCGCTGGCCGATCCAGCCTTCGAGGCCCTGCAGCACGATCGGCCTGGAGTTGGTGCCGCTCAGTGCCACGCCGATCTGCGCGACCACGCCTTCGCGCAGCGACAGCACTGCACCGACGCCGGCCAGCGGAAAATCCATCGCCGCGCGCACCCGCGCCTTGCGGTAGCCGCTGCGCCACGGCAGCGCGGGCACCGCGATGGACACCGCGCTGACGAATTCACCGGCGGACAACGTCAGGTGCGACGCGCCGTCGTCGCGGTACAGGTCGGCGAGCAGCATGCGGCGCGTACCGCCGGGCGTTGCGATCTCGAGCTCGGCCTGCGCCGCCAGCAGTGCGGGCGCCAGGTCACCGCTGAATGCGGCATGGCAACGCTGGCCCTGCGGCGCGACGTGGCAGATGGCGCCGCCGCGCTCGAGCAGCTCCGGCTCCGCCGGGCTGCTCGAACCCCCGGAGCCACGCAGGGGCTCCTGCGGGGCCCTGGGGGCGGTCCGAGCCATCGGCTCGGGCCTGGGGGCGCGCTTCAGGCACCAGCCATTGCTCGCGCGCCACCAGTCGCTCTGGTTGTAGTACACGCAGCGCGTGTCCTGGCACAGGTTGCCGCCGACAGTCGCCGCGCTGCGGTGCCCAGGCCCGGCCACTGCGGCCGCGGCCTCGGCGAGCGCTGCCAGATGCTGCGAGACCAGCGGGTCGCCAATCAGCCGCGCCAGCGTGACGCCGGCGCCGATCACGAGCGCGCCGTCGCGCAGCTCGACCGCGTCGAGCCCGGCCACGAGCGTCAGGTCCACCAGTTGCGCGGGCTGCTCCAGGCCGTGCCGCAGGTTGGGCAGCAGGTCGGTGCCGCCGGCCAGCGCGCGCGCGCCACCGGCCAGCAACGCAGCCGCCTCGCGCGCG
This sequence comes from Burkholderiaceae bacterium, assembly GCA_035455385.1. Lineage (GTDB taxonomy): Bacteria > Pseudomonadota > Gammaproteobacteria > Burkholderiales > Burkholderiaceae_C > JAEUPI01. The sequence continues at coordinate 2,347 of DATIFD010000680.1, read as the reverse complement.
GTGGCCGGGCGCTGCAGCGTGAAGGCGGGCAGTCCGTTCATGTCGCCCCCGTTGCGCTCATGACGCTTCCACCGGTTGCGCCGCCGCGCGGCGCGCGCGCAGACGCTGCTCGCGCCGGCGCGCCTGCAGCGCGTCGAACAGGCGATCGGGCGTGATCGGCAGCTCGCGCATGCGGACGCCGATCGCTTCGCACACCGCGGCGGCCAGCGCCGGCGCGAAGCCGTGCAGCCCACCCTCGCTCGCCTCCTTGGCGCCGAACGGGCCCAGCGGATCGATGCTCTCGACCAGCGTCACGTCGATCGGCGGCGACTCGGCGATCGTCGGGATGCGGTAGTCGACAAAGTTGGCGCGCAGCGGCAGGCCGTCGTGGTACTGCGTCTCCTCGCTGAGCGCTTGGCCCATGCCCATCCACACCGCGCCCTGCACCTGGCCTTCGACGGCCAGCGGGTTGAGCGCGCGCCCGCAGTCATGCGCGACCCACACGCGCTCGACGGTCACCGCGCCGGTGTCCTCGTCGACGCTGACCTCGACCACCTGCGCGGCGTACGAGAAGCCCGCGGTCGATCCGACCGCGGCACCGCGGAACTTGCCACCCTGGGTCTCGGGTGGAGTCGACCACGCGCCCTTGACGGTCAGCGTGCCGCTGTCGGCCAGCGCCGCTTGCACCACCTGCGCGAAATCCATGCGACGGTCGGTGCCCACGACGCCGCACGACTCGCCCAGCCAGTCGATGTCGTCGCTCTGCACCTCGAGCCGCTTGGCGGCGGCCTCGACGAGCACGCGCTTCATCGCCTGCGCGGCACGCAGCGCGGCGTTGCCGACCATGAACGACACGCGCGACGAGTACGAGCCGTTGTCCTTGGGCGTCAGCGCGCTGTCGGTGGCAACCACGCGGATGCGCGCCATCGGCAGCAGCAATACCTCGGCCACCACCTGCGTCAGCAGCGTCGTCGAGCCCTGACCGATGTCGGAGGCGCCGGTGAGGATGGTGATGCCGTTGTCGAAGTCGAGCTTCAGGTTCACCACCGCGTGCGGCTCGCCGCTCCAGTGCACCGGCTTGGCCGAGCCCGACACGTAGTGCGAGCACGCCATGCCAAGGCCACGTCCGGTGCCGAGCCGCCCTTTTCGCGTGCGCCAGCCCGACGCGGCCTCGACGGCGTCGAGGCATTGCGGCAGGCCGTAGGAATTCACCTGCAGGTCATTCAGCGTGCGGTACGGCGGCGCGATCAGGTTGGCGCGCCGCAGCGCGAACGGGTCGATGCCGAGCTGCGCGGCCATCTCGTCGAGCAGCGACTCGAACGCGAAGCGCACGTTGACCGCACCGTGGCCGCGCATCGCGCCGCACGGCGGCAGGTTGGTGTACACCCGATAGCCGCGGTAGCGCACCGCGCCGACGCGGTACAGCGCGTGCAGCAGCGCGCCGGCGTAGAGGATGGTGACCAGCCCGTAGCCACCGTAGGCGCCGCCGCGCTGCACCACCTCGGCGTCGACCGCGGTGATCTCGCCGCTCTTCTTGAGCCCGATTCGCAGCCGCGTCTCGGTGGCCGGGCGGCCGCGGTGGGTCAGGAAGCCCTCCTCGCGCGTCAGCTGCAGCGTCACCGCGCCGCCGGCGGCACGCGCCAGCGCGGCACAGACCATCTCGAAGTTCAACGGCTCGACGCGGTGGCCGAAGCCGCCGCCGACGAACGGCTTGACGACGCGGATCTGCGACGCGTCGAGGCCGAGCGTCTGCGCCAGCGTCAGGTGCAGGTAGTACGGCACCTGCGTCACCGAGTGCACGGTGAGCCGCTCGCGCTCGGGCTCCCACTGCGCGACCGTGCAGTTCAGCTCGATCTGGCCGTGCGCGACCTCGGCGCAGTCGAAGCGCCGCTCGAGCACCAGGTCGGCGGCCGCGAAGCCGGCGTCGACGTCGCCGAAATCCTGCTCCACCTGGCGCTCGATGTTGCCCGGCTTGTTGTCGTGCAGCAGCACGGCGCCGTCGGCGCGCGCCTCGGTGGCGCTGAAGTGTGCCGGCAGCGGATCGATCTCGACCACCACCGCCGCCAGCCCTGCCTGCGCGCTGGCTTCGTCGTCTGCGGCCACCGCGAACAGCGGCTCGCCGCGGTAGCGCACCTTGCCGCGCGCCAGCGGCCACTCGTTCTGCGCGATCGGGATCACGCCGTACGGCGCGGCGAAGTCCTCGCCGGTGACGACCGCGCGCACGCCGGGCAGCGCCAGCGCAGCGCTGGCATCGATGCGGCGGATCACGCCGTGCGCCACCGCGCTGCGGCCGATGCGGCCCACCAGCGTGGGTCCGAGCGGCAGGTCGGCGGTGTAGCGGGCGCGGCCGGTGACCTTGTCGATGCCG
>DATIFD010000679.1:0-3487 GCA_035455385.1 Burkholderiaceae bacterium | reverse complement strand
AGCCGCCGCCGCCGACGCGGCCGCGGCGCGCGCCCGCGCCGCTTGCGCACCCGGCTTCTTCGGTGTCGTCTGCGCGGCGGCCGCGCAGACGACCGCCGCGCAGGCCAGCGCAGCCGTGCACAACGCAAGGCCGCGCCGGCGCCGCATCACTTGCCGTAGCTGATGCGGTAGATCGCCCCGGCGTGGTCGTCACTGACCAGCAGCGAGCCGTCCTTCATCACCAGGAAGTCCGCCGGCCGGCCGAGGTACTGGTTGTTCTCGACGAAGCCGGTCATGAACGGCTCGACCTTCGCGCCGCCCTTGCCGTCGGACCACGCGACGAACACGCCGTTGTACTTCTGCGTGCGGTTCCACGGCCCGTGCTTGGCGATGAACATCGCGCCCTGGTACTTCGCCGGGAACATCTTGCCGGTGTAGAACTTCAGCCCCAGCGAGCCGGCGTGCGGCCCGAGCAGCGCGGCGGGCTTGGTGTAGTCCTTGCAGTCCTTGCCCCAGCCGAACTCCGGATCGGGGATGTTGCCCTGGTGGCAGTACGGGAAGCCAAAGTGCTGCTTGCCCGGCTGCGTGACGTGGTTCAGCTCGTCGTTGGGCAGCTCCTCGCTGAACCAGTCGCGGCCGTTGTCGGTGAACCAGAGGGTGCCGTCCTTGGGGTCGAAGTCGAAGCCCACGGTGTTGCGCACGCCCGAGGCCACGACCTGCATGTCGCCGCCGTCGAGGTTGATGCTGTAGAGCTTGGCCCATTCGCCCGGATCGCAGATGTTGCACGGCCCGCCGACCTCGTAGTACAGGCGGTTGTTGTGGATTCGCAGGTACTTCCAGCTGTGGTCTTCGCCGCCGGGCAGCTTGTCGTAGATCACCTTGCCTTCGCCGAGGTTGTCGAGCCGGTCGTCGACGTTGTCCCAGCGCATGATCTTGGTGTTGGTGGCGACGAAGAGCGAGCCCTTGTGGTATTCGATGCCGGCGGCCATCGGCATCTTGTCGATGATCACCTTGGCCTCGTGCTTGCCCTTCTCGGGGATCGCGTAGACCTTGTTGCCGACGAACAGCGTGCTGACGAGGACGGTGTCCTTGGGGCCCTGGCGCAGGCTGCGCGCGTCGAGCACACCCGAGGCCCAGACCTCGACCTTGAAGCCCGGCGGCAGCTTGAACTTCTTCACCGGCAGCTGATCGGCCGGCGTCGGGATCGGAAACGCCGGCACCGGCGCCATCTTCATCGCCGTTTCGGTCTTGGGGCGTCCCTTGGCCCAGCCCGGCTCCGGCGGCGCCTGTTGCGCCGAGACGGCGCCGAAAGCGGCAAGCGCCGCCAGCGCGATGCACGTGCGGATGGTGGATGTGGCTCTTGGCATGTTGTGTGTCTCCTTCTCTTGGTCTGTCGGACAATGCCGGCGGCGATTGTGGGCTAGCCGCGTGGCCCGATCAATGACATTTCGGTTCGGACGCTGCGGTCAATACGCGCGAATACAACGCCAATCGCGCGCCGCGTGTTACGGCTGTTTCGCGCGGGCGACGAGCCGGTCGCGCAGCACGCGGTGCTGGATCTTGCCGGTGGCCGTGCGCGGCATCTCGGCCTCGGCCAGGAACACCACGGACTTCGGCCGCTTGTAGCCGGCGATGCGCCCCTTGCACCACTCCAGCAGCTCCGCCGCGGTGGCGCCGCCGGCGCTGCGCAGCACCACCACCGCCTGCACCGACTCGCCCCATTTGGCGTCTGGCACGCCGATCACCGCCACGTCCTGCACCTGCGGATGCCCGGCCAGGACGGCCTCGACCTCCGACGGGTAGATGTTCTCGCCGCCGCTGATGATCATGTTGCTCTTGCGATCGACCAGGTGGATGAAGCCGTCGGCGTCGCGGCGCGCCATGTCGCCCACCGAGCACCAGGCGCCGCGGAGGGAATCGCGGGCCTCCCGCGCTCCTTCACCCCCTCGGGGGGCGGACTCGGCAGGGCCGAGTCCTGGGGGCCACCAGAAGGCCTCGGCGGTCTTGTCCGGGTTCTTCCAGTAGCCGTCGAACACGTAGGCGGTGCGCGAATGCAGCTCGCCGACCTCGCCGTCGGGCACCTCGCGGCCGTCGGCGTCGAGGATGCGGATCGCGCCGGACCCGGCCCACTCGCGCCCCACCGAGCCGAGCCGCTCGATCTGCTCGTCGGGCCGCAGGATTGTCACCCAGCCGGCCTCGGTGGAGCCGTACAGCTCGAACAGCCGGCCGTTGGGGAACAGCTGCAGGATCGCGAGCTTGGTGTCCTTGCGCGCCGGGGCCGAAGAGATCAGCAGCTTGCCGACCGCGCGCACGTCGTGCTGCGCCTTCACCGCGTCGGGCAGGTCGAGCATCATGATGTAGTGCGTCGGCACCAGCGACGTGAAGGTGACCTTCTCTCGCGCCAGCTTGGCCAGCAGCGCCTCGGGGTCGAAGCTCTTGCGGTCGTCGACGATGATGGTCGCGCCGAGCATTGCGAAGGTGACGCCGAAGTACAGCGAGTTGGCGTGGCACAGCGGCATCACCAGCAGGCCGTTGTCGTCGCTGCTCAAGCCGAACTCCAGCGCGGTGGCGAACGCCAGCAGCGCGTTGCCCTCGTGGTTGCGCATCGCGCCCTTGGGCCGGCCGGTGGTGCCCGATGTGTACATCAGCGCAAACAGGTCCTCGGGCCGCACGTCGACGTCCGGCGGGCTCGCCGACGCCACCGCGATCAGCTGTTCGTAGTCGCGCCACCGCGCCTGCGGCGACGGGCTGCCGAACAGCAAGAAGCGGCCGTCGTCGATCGCCAGTTCGGCGCGGATGCCCTCGACCACCGGTCGCAGGTCTTCCTGCACGATGAAGGCGCGCGCTTCGCAATGGCCCGCGATGTACGCGACCTCGGGCCCGGCGAGGCGGAAGTTGACCGGCACCGCCACCAGCCCGGCGCGCGCCAGCGCCACGTAGATCTCGAGCCATTCGATCGAGTTGTAGGCCAGCAACGCCACGCGATCGCCCTTGACGAGGCCAAGCCCGAGCAACGCATTGGCCAGCGCGCTTGCGCGCTCGTTCCACGCCGTGTAGCTGAGCGATCGCTTGGAGTCGCGCGCGCCGATCTTGTGCGGTCGCACGCGGGCGTGGGTGGCGATCGATTCGGAGAGGGTGAGGAGCTGGCTCATGACGGGTGGCTTGTCTGGGCAGCACTCATGTTTGCCGAATCTCGAGCGAGGCAAAGCCTGGGGCGGGTGTGCGCCGGCGCTCGTGTACGGCGGTCGTCCCTGGGGGACGACTCCCTTGCGGTGCTCGTGCTCGTGGCCCGCCGAGAAACTCGCTTCGCTCACTGCGTTCGCTGCGCTCGAACAATCTCGGCGAGTCAGTGTATGAAGCGCGCGCTGCGCGCGCGCGGCCACGAGCACTGCGCTCCACGGCCCGGCCTGCATGCCGGGCCGGCTCGTGAGGCGAGCGAGAGTCCGCAGGGACTCTCGCCCGTCCACACTCGCCCTCGGCGCCGCACAATGTCGCTGCCGACGCACAC
>DATIFD010000678.1:0-8576 GCA_035455385.1 Burkholderiaceae bacterium | reverse complement strand
AGCACGTGCTCGAGGGCATTCGCTACGGCCTGCTGAGCGAGCTTTGCGAGGAGGAGGGCATCGGCTACAACCTGCGGTCCATCTCGGAAGACGACGTGCGCAGCGCCGACGAGCTGATGATCAGCTCGGCGAGCAAAGAGGTGCTCCCGGTGACACGCCTGGACGACCACCTGGTGGGCCACGGCACGCTGCGCGGCAAGCCGGGCCCGGTCTACGCGCGGCTGTACGAGGCCTATCAGCGCGCCAAGCGCACGCAGTCGATCTGAGCGCCCGTCTGAGCAGATGGCCGTCCTGGACTCTGGTTCGACGTCGCTGATCGAGTATCCGAGCGAGTTCCCGATCAAAGTGATGGGCGCGCGCGTCGACGGCTTCGTCGAGGCGATCGTCGAAGTCGCCCGTCGCTTCGACCCCGCGTTCGACGCCGGGCGCGTCGAGTTGCGGCCGAGCAGCGCGGGCAACTACCTCGGCATCACGCTGGTGATCACGGCGACCAGCCGCGAGCAGCTCGACGGCCTGTACCGGGCACTGACCTCGCACCCGATGGTCAAGGTGGTGCTGTAGGTCGTCCCAGCGGGGCTGTCGGCAACGGGTCTTCCGGCGCGAGAGAATCCACGATTTCCGGACGGGGCCCCGCGCCGCTGACCTGACATGAAGATCAAGCTGCTCGGCCGCCGCGACCATGCCGGCGTGGAGGCCGCGATGCGCGCCTTCACGGCATCGCGCGGGGCGGCCACGCCCGACGAGCTTTGGCTGGTGGAACACGATCCCGTGTTCACGCTGGGGGTGTCGGGCCGAGACGAGCATGTGATCGATGCCGGGACCATCGCGGTGGTGCGCACCGGCCGGGGTGGCCAGGTCACCTACCACGGGCCCGGGCAAGTGGTGGCGTACCCGCTGGTGGACTTGCGGCGAGCGCGTATCTACGTGAAGGAGTTCGTCTACCGGCTCGAGCAAGCGGCGCTGGACGTTCTGGCGAGCTACGCGTTGACCGGCCACCGCGTGCCGGGCGCGCCGGGCGTGTTCGTACGGGTTGACGAGCCGGGCAGCCATCGGCGCCTGACACCGGCGGTCGGTGAACAGCGCTTCGCAGGCCTGGGCAAGGTGGCTGCGGTGGGCATCAAGGTCAGCAACCATTGCACGTACCACGGCCTCGCCCTCAATGTGGCGATGGACCTGACGCCCTTTGGGCGCATCAACCCATGCGGGTACGCCGGGCTGAGGACGATCGATCTGGCTACACTGGGTGTTCAGGCTGGTTGGGACGCAGTGGCGCTGCGGCTCGGTGCGCGACTGTCATCCCTCTTGTCGGCTTGAGAGATCCGCATGAGCAGCACAACCGACAGCAGAGCAGGCCCGGAGGGCTACGAGGCGTCTGCCAAGCAAAAGGCGCAGGCCAAGACCGCGCGCATCCCGATCAAGGTGGCCGCCGCGCCGACGCTGCCGAAGCCGCCGTGGATCCGCGTGAAGGCGAGCTCGGCCGGATCGCGCTTCTACGAAATCAAGCAGATCCTGCGCGAGCACCGTCTGCACACCGTGTGCGAAGAAGCGTCGTGCCCGAACATCGGCGAGTGTTTCGGGCACGGCACGGCCACGTTCATGATCATGGGCGACAAGTGCACCCGGCGCTGCCCCTTCTGCGACGTCGGGCACGGCCGCCCGGATCCGCTCGACACCGACGAGCCTGTCAATCTGGCCGAGACGATCGCCGCGCTGAAGCTGAAGTACGTGGTGATCACCAGTGTCGACCGCGACGATCTGCGCGACGGCGGGGCGGCCCATTTCGTGGCCTGCATCCGGCAGGTGCGCGAGCGCTCGCCCGACACGCGCATCGAGATCCTGACGCCGGACTTTCGCGGCCGGATGGACCGCGCGCTGGAGATCCTGGCGCAGGCACCGCCCGACGTAATGAACCACAACCTCGAGACCGTGCCGCGGCTGTACAAGCAGGCAAGGCCGGGCTCCGACTACCTCACGTCGCTGCAGCTCCTGGAGCGATTCAAGCGGATGTTTCCCGAGGTGCCGACCAAGAGCGGGTTGATGGTCGGCCTTGGCGAGACCGACGATGAGATCGTCGAGGTCATGCGCGACATGCGCCGCCATGACGTCGACATGCTGACCATCGGGCAGTACCTGGCGCCATCGACCCATCATCTGCCCGTGCTGCGCTACGTGCATCCTGATGGCTTCAAGGCCTTCGAGGCCCAGGCGCTGCAACTCGGATTCACCCACGCGGCGGTCGGCGCGATGGTGCGCTCCAGCTACCACGCAGACCAGCAGGCGGCTCGCGCAGGGGTCGGGTCGACGGCTTGACGGTGGCGCGACAAGGGTCGCGATGCGCTCCGCCGCGAATCGGTGGGTGCCGGCAGCGCGCTTCTGCGCAAGGCATTCGGCGCCTGGGCTCCGCGCGCTACAACCCTCTGGCCAGTTCGAACATCAGGGCGGATGGCAGCGACTGGGCAATTGCGTCGCTGCCGACACGCGCCATCGACATGCCGCCGAAGCTCGAGATCTCGAATGCATCGCCCTGCTCGACGATCTCGACCCATGCCAGCTCCGGGCATTGGAGCCGGATGTCGTTGCGCAAGGTGTCGAATGCAGCGTCGTAGACCATCGACTCGTAGACGATCGCCTGCGGAAGGCACTGCTGGCAAATCTGGCGCGCGCCGTCGACCGAGCCGACGCATTGAACCCCCACGCCCATCGGCAGCAGGGCTTGGCGAATCTGGTTCATCACTTCACGACGCAACGCGATGACCAGCACCTGCGTGCCCGCCAGCGGTCGTGAATCGACGCCCGGGGAACCCGGGCCTCCCCACTCGATCGACGCGGCACCATCCAGGCTGCCATTGACCGTGTGCGGAAACTCCATCGTCAGCACGGTATCGCTGCCAGTATCTGCCCGAGCGACCTGCAGTGCCATCGTGCGAGCGAGCTGAGCCACCACGTGCCAGGACAGACTGTCCAGTCTGGCTGCCACCGCCTGGTCTTCGGCGCCGGGCGGCATAACCAGGTCCGCCGCGGTGTGACCGTATCGGCATACCAGCCGCGCATGCGCCGGCCATGGCTTTACGTCGAGTGACAGATCCACTGGCGTGCATGCATGGCGCAGGCTCCAGTCAAGCAGGGCACTGAGCAACGCGGACAACAGGCTGGCGTCAGCCACGACCTCGACCGCCTTCAACGCATGCTTGACGGCCAGGCCACGGGCGTTGATCTCATCCTGTCGTTGAGCGATCACGTCGCGCACCGCGCTCGACAGGTTCACCGTTTCAGCCTGCTGCTGGATGCCGCCATGGGCCAGTCGTGCAATCTGCTGGCCCAAGATGCTGGCGCGTCGCGCCTGCTCGATCTGATCGATCAATGCCAACAGGCCAGCGCGGTCGATGCGGCCCGTTGCCTGCATCACGCGCACGCGCTCCAGCGCCGGCGTGAGTGCACAGGCCACTTCCGAGCCGATCTGGCCGGCGACCTGCCAGGCTGGATTGGCGGGCCCGACGATCGCATTCAAGGGGTCGGCGGAAGCGGGCTTGTCCGTCGCGTGTGTGGAGTTCAGATCGGACAAATCCATGTGCGAATGGTCGCGTCGATCCGCCAGTCGGTCGATCCCGCGGCCACGGGCCTGAATCGTTACCACATGCATCAGCCGAGACCTGGATCACGCGCCAGCGCAGTTCGTGGCCTCGGGATAATGCCGCGCATGAGATCGGCGCGCAGCCTGCTCTTGAATGCCGCTCTGTTGTGTGCTTGTTCACCTGCCCTCGACTGGCGCCAAATGACACCGGCTGAACTGGGCCTTCAGGCCTCGTTTCCCTGCCGACCGGCTGCGCTCGCGCGCGAAGTGCCGGTCCCGCAGGGCCACTCTTCGATGGTCATGTACGCCTGCAGCACCGCGGGCAGCACGTATGCCGTGTCGGGCCTTGCCGTGAGCGACGTGCGTGATGTCACGTCGGTGATCGAGTTCTTGCGTGAGGCGGCATCGCGCAATGTCGGGGCCGACCGTGCTGCCGCTCGGGCGTTTGCGGTGCCGGGCATGACACCCAATGCGATGGCGGGGCTGTTCGTGCTGAAGGGTAGGCGCCCCGACGGGTCGCCGGTCACCGAGCATCTCCTGCTTTTCGCGCACGGGGTGCGGGTCTATCAGGCCAGCGTGGTGGGCGATGCGCCCGATGAGGCGGCCGTCGCCACGTTCTTCGCCGGTCTGAAGGTGAATCCATGAGCGGACACAAACGGATGGCGTCGTGGCAGGTGGGCGTGGCCTTCACGGCCTTCGCCTTCAACTACTTCATCGCCGCCTTGTTGAGGGCGGTGGTCGCCACACTGGCGCCGGAGTTCGCACGCGAGCTGCAGTTGGGCGCCGGCGAACTGGGCCTCCTTGCGGGGGCCTACTTCCTCGGTTTTGCCTGCATGCAACTGCCGATCGGGTGGTTGCTCGACCGCTACGGCGCTCGTCAGGTGCTGTTGGGGTTGCTGGCGATGGCGGTGCTGGGCTGTGTGGGCTTCGCCATGGCGCGCAGCTTCGGGCAACTGGTGCTGGCGAGGTTGTCGATTGGTGTGGGTGTATCGGCCAGCCTGATGGCGCCGCTGACGGCGTTCCTGCGCCTGCTCGATCGGCCGCTGCAGTTGCGTCTTAACGCTTGGATGCTGATGTCTGGTTCACTGGGCATGGTGGCCTCGACGCTGCCGGTCCAGGCGCTGTTGCCTGCATTGGGCTGGCGCAATCTGTTCCTCTTCCTTGCTGCGGCGTTGGTGGCCGCGTGGGCGTTGATAGCCGCCGTTGCGCCGCGCGACCGGGCGCCGGACCCGCAGGCACTGCAGGCGGTCGGTGGCTACGGGCGCATCGTCCGTCATCCGGTGTTCGTACGCTCGGCTCCACTGGCCTACTTCAGTTACGGCGGGTTGATTGCCGTGCAATCGCTGTGGGCAGGCCCGTGGTTGACCCAAGTGACGAATGCCGATGCAGTGGGCGCGGCGCAGGGGCTCTTCCTGATCAACGTCAGCATGTTGGCATCGTTCATGACGTGGGGTTTGGTGATGCCACGGCTGGTCGCCCGTGGCGTCGATGTCGAGCTCTTGTTGGCATGGGGTTGGCCGCTGGGCGCATTGGCGTTGCTGCTGATCATCTCGGCGGGCTCGGGGGCAGGCGCGCCGTGGCTGGCGGCGTGGTGTGTGTGCACGAGCGTGGTGACACTGAGCCAACCCACCGTGGCGCAGGCCTTTGAGAAGTCGGAAGCGGGACGTGCCTTGTCGGCCTTCAACTTGCTGATCTTTCTTGGGGTCTTCAGTTGCCAGTGGGGAATGGGGCTGGCCATCGATGCCCTGATGGCGGTCGGCTGGTCGTCGAGTGACAGCCATCGCGCCGCGATGGCGCTGCTGCTGTTGGGCACGGTCGGTGCCGGCGCCTGGCACTGGGCCCATCCGAGAATCATCGAGCGCAAGCGAGCGATCGCTGCCCGCGGATAATTGCGGGCAACGGTCCCCATGGCTGGCCTGCTGATCATTGCCCACGCCCCCTTGGCCTCCTCGTTGAAGGCGGTGGTCGGGCACGTGTTCCCCAACGACAAGGGCATCGAGGCCATCGACGTGTCGGCCGACGCGCCGTTGGAGCAGGTCGAACAGTCGGCGCGGGAGGCGCTGGCTCGCACGGGAGAGGGGGAGGTCCTCGTGCTGACCGATGTGTTCGGCGCTACACCATGCAATGTCGCGATGCGTCTGGCCGATGGCGTGCGCGTGCGTGTGATCGTCGGCGTCAACGTCCCCATGCTGTGGCGTGCGGTTGCCTATCGCAACGAACCGTTGACCGCCGTGGCTGAGAGGGCAATTTCCGGGGCGGTGCAGGGCATCATGCAGTTGGCACCCAGTCGACCGCAAACCCAGAGTTCAAGATCCGCTGACCATGATCAAGTCCGTACTCACGATCAATAACAAACTGGGGCTGCATGCGCGGGCGTCGGCAAAACTCACCAAGCTGGCGAGCAGCTTTGCATGCGACGTTCATCTGAGCCGAGGTGGTCGTCGGGTGAACGCAAAGAGCATCATGGGCGTGATGATGCTGGCCGCAGGCCAAGGGACGGAGATCGAGCTGGAGGTTGCCGGCAGCGACGAGGCGCTGGCCGCCGACGCGATCGCCGCGCTGGTGAACGACAAATTCGGGGAAGGACAATGACCGCCGCTCGGCTGAAGGCGGGGACATCGTGAGCATCCAAGTCTTTGGTCTGCCGGTTACGCGCGGCGTCGCGATCGGGCGTGCGGTGCTCGTGGCGTCGAGCCGCGTGGACGTCGCGCACTATTACATTGACGCAGCGCGGGTAGAAGCCGAAGTCGATCGTCTGCGCCAGGCGCGCGACAGGGTGGCCAACGAGCTGACGACGCTGAAGCGCGAGCTACCCGCTGAGGCGCCAGCCGAACTGCCGGCATTGCTCGATGTCCATCTGATGCTGCTGCACGACGAGGCACTGGCTGGCGCGACGAAGCATTGGATCGAGGCGCGGCACTACAACGCCGAGTGGGCGCTGTCGGCACAGCTCGAGGTGGTGGCGCGACAGTTCGACGAGATGGAGGACGACTACCTGCGTGAGCGCAAGGCGGATCTCGAGCAGGTGGTCGAGCGCGTGTTGCGGGCGCTGTCGAAGGCGGATCCCCTTCTTGCGTCGGCGGTTCATGTGGCGGTGCATGGCAACGAGGATCCGCTCGTCTTGGTGGCCAATGACATCGCACCCGCCGACATGCTCCAGTTCAAGGGCAGCGTTTTCTCGGGGTTCGTCACCGATGTGGGCGGTAAGACCTCACACACCGCGATCGTCGCACGCAGCATGGACATCCCGGCAGTGGTGGGCGCGCGCGAGGCCAGCCGGCTGATCCGGCAGGACGATTGGGTGATCATCGACGGCGATGCGGGGGTTGTGGTCGTTGACCCGTCGCCCATCGTGCTGGAGGAGTATCGGTTCCGTCAGCGCCAGAGCGAGCTTGAGCGCGCGCGCCTGCACCGGCTGCGGCACACCCCGTCGGTGACGCTCGATGGGGAGCCGGTCGAGTTGCTCGCCAACATCGAGTTGCCGCGGGACGCACCGGGGGCACTCGAATCGGGAGCCGTGGGCATTGGGCTGTTCCGCAGCGAGTTTCTTTTCATGAACCGCGAGGGCGAGTTGCCCAGCGAGGACGAACAGTTCGAAGCCTATCGCGACGTGGTCGAGGCCATGCGCGGATTGCCGGTGACGATTCGTACGGTGGACATCGGTGCCGACAAGCCGCTTGATCGACTCACCGTCCACGAGCTGCGTCATGAGCACGCGCTCAACCCAGCACTCGGGTTGCGAGCGATTCGCTGGAGCTTGGCCGAGCCAGCAATGTTTCGTCAGCAGCTGAGGGCGATCCTGCGCGCTAGCGCGTACGGAAAGGTGCGGGTGTTGCTGCCGATGGTGGCCCAGCTGTCGGAGATCCGGCTGGCCCGCGAAACCCTCAACCGGGCCAAGCACCAGCTTGCCGACGCGGGGTTCGCATTCACGGACATCGAGCTCGGTGCGATGATCGAAGTGCCAGCTGCGGTGCTGATTCTTCCAAGCATGCTGCAGCACCTGGACTTTGTATCGATCGGAACCAACGATCTGATCCAGTACACGTTGGCGATCGACCGCGCCGACGAATCGGTAGCCTCTTTGTACGACCCCTGGCACCCCGCCGTCTTGCAGCTGATCGCTCGCACGATCGAGATCGCCAGCCAAGCCGGCAAGCATGTCAGCGTTTGCGGAGAGATGGCCGGAGACGCCGCGTTCACCGAGCTTCTGTTGGCGATGGGGTTGCGTTCGTTTTCGATGCACCCCTCCCAGATTGCGTCGGTCAAGCAGCGCATCCTCCGTGCGGAAGCCAAGCGCCTCGCACCGCGATTGGCACGGGCGCTGCAAAGCGACGATCCGTTGCAGGCGTGGACCAGTGGCCGTGAGTTGCGTGAAGTCGGTCTGGAATCGCCCTAGGGGCCACTCCCTAGTCGAACAAGCGGGTCTGTTGACGAGGCATTCTTGCCGTGCCATACTCCGCCTTCTTTGCCGACACTGGTCGGCGGCCGCCGCGAGGCGGAGCTCTTTAACAAGCAACAGCCGATAAGCGTGGGCGTTTGAAGGCGAGTGCCACGGACACAAAGCCAAAAGGCTCGAAGTCCACAAACGCTCACGGATGAAGAAGTGAAGTTCACTTCAATTCCGAATTGAGCAAACTTGCAGAGATCGAACTGAAGAGTTTGATCCTGGCTCAGATTGAACGCTGGCGGCATGCCTTACACATGCAAGTCGAACGGCAGCACGGGGGCAACCCTGGTGGCGAGTGGCGAACGGGTGAGTAACGCATCGGAACGTGCCCAGTAGTGGGGGATAGCTCGGCGAAAGCCGGATTAATACCGCATACGACCTACGGGTGAAAGCGGGGGACCGCAAGGCCTCGCGCTGTTGGAGCGGCCGATGTCAGATTAGGTTGTTGGTGGGGTAAAGGCCTACCAAGCCGACGATCTGTAGCTGGTCTGAGAGGACGACCAGCCACACTGGGACTGAGACACGGCCCAGACTCCTACGGGAGGCAGCAGTGGGGAA
>DATIFD010000677.1:0-4973 GCA_035455385.1 Burkholderiaceae bacterium | reverse complement strand
GGGGAGTAGCGTCGTGCACCGCGGCGTGATCGTGCTGCTGATGCTCGCCGGCGCAGTCTTCGCCGCCGACGACGGCGCGCGCACGCTGCAGCCTGCGATCGAGCGCGCCACGCGTGGCGAGCATTGCGTCGACGATCCGGCGGTCATGCGGCGCAACCACATGGACATGCTGAAGCATCAGCGCGACGACACGGTGCACGGCGGCATCCGTGGCGCCAAGTACAGCCTCAAGCAGTGCATCGGCTGCCACGCCGGCACCAAGACCGGCAGCGTGGCGCAGGCGCCGACCGACTTCTGTGTCAGCTGCCACCGCTATGCGGCGGTCAGCATCGACTGCTTCGAGTGTCACAGCAGCAGGCCGCCGACCGTCGCGGCGCGGGCCACGCCATGAATGCCACCGGCCCGAAGACGTCGGTCGCTCGGCGCACGGTGCTCGGCGTCGCCGCCGCCGGCATGGCCGGCGTGCTGCTGGCACCGGGCGTTCACCTGATCGAGGTGGCCCGCGCCGCCGTGCCGAGCGCGGGCGCCGACCCGAAGAAGCGCTGGGGCCTGTTGATCGATACCACCAAGTGCGCCGACGGCTGCACCGATTGCGTCGACGCCTGCCAGCGCGAGAACGGCCTGCCGGCGACGCCGTCGCCGACGTCGGCACAGTGGATCCGCAAGGTCGAGATCAAGGAGATCAAGACCGGCCGCACGACGTCGGTGCCGGTGATGTGCCAGCACTGCGCCGAGCCGCCGTGCGTCGACGTGTGCCCCACCGGCGCGTCGTTCAAGCGCGCCGACGGCATCGTGCTGGTCGACCGCCACAGCTGCATCGGCTGCCGCTATTGCATGATGGCCTGCCCGTACAAGGCGCGCTCGTTCGTGCACGAGCCGGTGACCGACCAGTTGGCCGACGTGCCGCGCGGCAAGGGCTGCGTCGAGAGCTGCACGCTGTGCGTGCACCGCATCGACCGCGGTGAATCGGTGACCGCCTGTGCCGAGGCCTGCGCCAAGGCCGGCCATCACGCCATCGTGTTCGGCGACCTCAACGACGCCGGCAGCGAGATCTCGCGGCGGGTGCGCGAGATCCGCACCACGCAACTGCGCGCCGACCTGCGGCTGGACCCGGGCGTGCGCTACCACGGGCTGTGAATGAACTGCCCCCACGCTCACTTCGTTCGCTGCCCCCCGAGGGGGCGCTCAGTGCCTTTCGGGCGGCCGGGCGGGCACTGACCATGACGCCCGCTGCCGACACCCGCAACTACTGGCTGCTCGTCGCCCTGGGCGGCGCAGTCACGGCCGTCGGGCTGGCCGCGGCGCACGTGATGGAGCAGCACGGCCACATCGTGACCGGCATGACCAACCAGGTGGTGTGGGGCCTGCCGCACGTGTTCGCGATCTTCATGATCGTGGCCGCGTCGGGCGTGCTCAACGTGGCGTCGATCGGATCGGTGTTCGGCCAACCGGCCTACAAGACGCGCGCGCCGCTGTCGGGCCTGCTGTGCCTGGCGCTGCTGGCCGGCGGCCTGATGGTGCTGATGCTCGATCTCGGCCGCCCCGAGCGCGTGATCGTCGCGGCGACGCACTACAACTTCAAGTCGGTGTTCGCGTGGAACGTGTTCCTCTATTCGGGCATGACGGCCATCGTCGCGGTGTACCTGTGGACGATGTTCGAGCGCCGGCTCAACCCGTACTCGAAAGCCGCGGGCGTGGCGGCGCTGGTCTGGCGCTTCGTGCTGACCACCGGCACCGGCTCGATCTTCGGCTTCCTGGTCGCGCGCCAAGCCTATCAATCGGCGTTGCTCGCGCCGCTGTTCATCGTGCTGTCGTTCGGCTGGGGCCTCGCGGTGTTCCTGATCGTGCAGACGGCGATGTACCGCTGGAGCGGCCTGCAGCTCGACGCGGCGGTGCAGCGGCGCATGGCGCGTCTGCTCGGCGTGTTCGTCGGCGCGGCGCTGTATCTGGTGGCCGTGTACCACATGACCAACCTGTACTTCGCGCGCCAGAGCGGCTTCGAGGCCTTCATCCTGCGCGACGGTGCCCCGTTCCCGCTGCTGTTCTGGGGCGGCTTCGTGCTCGCCGGTTCGGTGGTGCCGATGCTGCTCGTGTTCCACCCGCGGTTGGGTCGCGAACGCCACACGCTGCTCGCGGCGGCGCTGGTGGTGGCCGGTGCCTTCGCCTGGCTGTACGTGTTCATCATCGGAGGGCAGGCCTTTCCGCTCGACATCTTTCCCGGCCACACGGTGAGCAGCACCTTCGGCGACGGCGCCATCGAGCACTACGTGCCGTCGTGGCCCGAGCTGCTGCTCGGCGTGGGCGGCGTCGGCGCGGCGTTCCTGATCACCGCCGTGGGCGTGCGCGTGCTCGACTTCATGCCGCAGGACGACCTCGCCGCTGCGGCGGGCGGACACTGACATGAACATCGACCGCCTGCTCGTCTCGGCCGCGCACAAGTCGTCGGGCAAGACCACCGTCACGCTCGGCATCGCGGCGGCGCTGTCCGCCGCCGGCCACGTGGTGCAGCCGTTCAAGAAGGGGCCCGACTACATCGACCCGATGTGGCTCGCGCGCGCCGCCGGCCAGCCCTGCTTCAACCTCGACCCCTACCTGATGGACGGTGCGGCACTGGCGCGCGCCTTCGTGCGGCCGTTGCGCGGCGCGCAGCTGGCGCTGGTGGAAGGCAACAAGGGCCTGTACGACGGCCTCGCGCTGGACGGCAGCAACAGCAACGCGGCGCTGGCGCGCACCCTGGGCCTGCCGGTGCTGCTGGTGATCGACGCGCGCGGCATGACGCGCGGCATCGCGCCGCTGATCCTGGGCTACCAGGCGTTCGAGCGCGACATCCACATCGGCGGCGTGATCCTCAACCGCGTGGGCGGCTCGCGCCACGAGGGCAAGCTGCGCGCGGTGATCGAGCACTACACCGACGTGCCCGTGCTCGGTGCGGTGGCCGAAGACCCGCGGCTGTCGATGACCGAGCGCCACCTGGGCCTGATGCCGTGCGCGGAGGTCGGCGACGCCGGCGCGCGCGTGCGCGAGATCGGCCGCATCGTCGGCGCGCAGGTGAATCTCGATCGCGTGCGGCAGCTGGCGGCCTCGGCCGGTGCGCTGCCGCCGGACATCGCGGCAGCGACCGAAGCGCATGCGCCGTCTGCGCACCCGCAGGGCACCACGGTACGCATCGGCATCGCGCGCGACCGCGCATTCGGTTTCTACTACCCCGACGACCTCGCCGCGCTCGAGGCTGCAGACGCCGAAGTGGTGCCGATCGACACGCTGCGCGACGCGCGGTTGCCGGACATCGACGGCCTCGTCATCGGCGGCGGCTTCCCCGAGACGTGCATGGACGAGCTGGAGGCCAACGCGTCGCTGCGCGGCGCGCTGCACGAGGCCATCCGCGCCGGGTTGCCCACCTATGCCGAGTGCGGCGGCCTGATGTATCTGGCGCGGTCAATCCGCTGGCGCGGGCGCAGCGCGCGCATGGTGGGCGTGATCCCGGGCGACGCCGTGATGCACGAGCGCCCGATCGGGCGCGGCTACGTGCACCTGCACGAGACCGATGCGATGCCGTGGCCGGGCAGCGGCGCGGTGCTGCGCGGCCACGAGTTCCACCATTCGAGCCTGGAGAACCTGGACCCCTCCGTGGCCTTCGCCTATCGCGTGCGGCGCGGCCACGGTGTCGATGGCGTGCACGACGGCGTGGTCGTCCACAACCTGGTCGCCTCGTACGCCCACCTGCGCAGCGCCGCCGGCGCGGACTGGACACGGCGCTTCGTCGAGTTCGTGCGCCGCGAGCGGCGCACCACGACGACGAGCGTCGCGCGGCCTCTCGCCCACGCAGCCTGAAAGGAGCCCTCCACGATGTCAGCCCTGCTCCAACGCACCGTCATGGTCGGCAACCGCCCCGTGCGCACCGACAGCGAGGGTTACCTTCAGAACCTCGCCGACTGGTCCGAGGATTTCGCGCGCGCGCTGGCACGCGAGGAAGGCCTGACGCTGACGCCCGAGCACTGGGAGGTGATCCGCTTCCTGCGCCAGTACTACCACGAGCACGGCGTGCAACCGCAGGTGCGCGTGATGATCAAGCACTTCACGCAGGCCTGGGGCCCTGCGCGCGGCAGCAACCACTATCTGCACGCCCTGTTCCCGATCGGCGGCCCGCAGAAGCAGGGCAACCGCCTGGCCGGGCTGCTGCGCACCAAGGGCGAGCACTGAACTCACGGAGCCACACCATGTTCAACGTCACCATCGCCGCGGCACAGGAGATCCTGGCCGCCGCCCAGCGCAGCGGCGCGCAAGGCATGGCGCTGCGCGTCGCCGCGCGGCGCGGGCCCGACGGCGACCCCGAGTACGGCATGGGCTTCGACGACGAGCGCGAGGACGACCAGCGCATGCAGTTCGAGTCGCTCGCCGTCCTGGTGGGCGCGCCGAGCCAGGCGCTGCTGGCCGGCACCGTGCTCGACTTCGTCGAAGTGCAGCCGGGGCGTTTCGACTTCGTGTTTGGCCCCGCGCCCGAATCCACCGCCGCCGACGCCGAACCTGCTGTCACGCGCGGTGGCTGCGGCAGCGGCGGCTGCAGCGGCTGCGCGCGCTGACTGTCCTCATCTGCTCGATGGAGCCCCGCATGAACGGAATCGTCGATCTGGGTGCAAGGCGCCTCGCGCGCCGCAGCGCCTGTGGCAGGGTCTTTCTGGTGGGTGCCGGGCCGGGCGACCCCGACCTGCTGACGCTGCGCGCCGCGCGGCTGCTGGAGCGCGCCGAGGTGGTCGTCTACGACCACCTGGTGGGCGACGGCGTGCTCGACCTCGTCACGCCCGCGGCCGAGCGCATCTACGTCGGCAAGCAGCGCGGCCTGCACGCGCTGCCGCAGTCCGAGATCAACGGCCTGCTGGTGCGCCTGGCGCGCCAGGGCCGCGACGTGATTCGTCTCAAGGGCGGCGATCCCTTCGTGTTCGGCCGCGGAGGCGAAGAGCTGCAGGCGTTGGCCG
>DATIFD010000676.1:0-9391 GCA_035455385.1 Burkholderiaceae bacterium | reverse complement strand
GATGACCGCCATGCTTACAGTCGTCTCGCAGGGCCCGGAAGTCGCGCCGCCGCTGTCGGAAGAACTACTGCGCCGCTTCGACACCCCTGGCCCCCGCTACACATCGTATCCCACGGCCGACCGCTTCGTCGAAGCGTTCGGCGCCGCCGACGCCCAGCTGGCGCTGCGGCAGCGCGCGACCTTCGGCAGCGCGGCGCCGCTGTCGGTCTACGTGCACATCCCGTTCTGCGAGTCGCTGTGCTACTACTGCGCGTGCAACAAGATCGTCACGCGGCACCATGAGCGCGCGGCGCAGTACCTCGATGCGCTCGAAGCCGAGCTGGCGCTGGTGCTGGGCTCGCTCGGCACCGATCAGCCGGTGAGCCAGCTGCACTTCGGCGGCGGCACGCCGACCTTCCTGTCCGATGCCGAGCTGACGCGCACGGTCGCCGCGATCGGCGGGGCGTTCCGGCTGGCCGACGACATCGAGATGTCGATCGAGGTCGATCCGCGCACCGTGACGCGCGAGCGGCTGGCGCACCTGCGTTCGCTGGGCTTCAACCGCATCAGCTTCGGCGTGCAGGACTTCGATCCCCAGGTGCAGATCGCGGTGCACCGCGTGCAGCCGTACGAAAGCGTGCAGGAGCTGATGTCGTGTGCCCGCTCGCTGGGCTTCCAGTCGATCAACGCCGACCTGATCTACGGTCTGCCGCGGCAGACCCCGCAGAGCTTCGCTCGCACGGTGCAGCAGATCGGCGAGGTGAGGCCCGACCGCATCGCGCTGTATGCCTATGCGCACCTGCCGGCACGCTTCAAGCCGCAGCGGCGCATCGTTGCCGCGCAATTGCCGGGGCCGGCGCAGCGCGTCGCGATGCTCGGCAACGCGATCAAGGGCCTGCTTGGCCGCGGCTACCACTACATCGGCATGGACCACTTTGCGCTGGCCGACGACGCGCTGGCGGTGGCCAAGCGGCAGGGCCGGTTGCACCGCAACTTCCAGGGCTACAGCACGCAGCCCGATTGCGACCTGATCGGCCTGGGCGTGTCGTCGATCGGCCGCGTCGGTGCCACCTACTACCAGAACGCCAAGACGCTGCCCGAGTACTATGACGCGCTGCACCAGGGCCAGCTGCCAGTGGTGCGCGGGTTCGCGCTGACGCGCGACGACCTCGTGCGCCGCGCGGTGATCATGGCGTTGATGTGCCAGGGCTGGGTCGAGTTCGAATCGATCGAGCTGGCGTACCTGGTGCGCGTGCGCAACTACTTCGCCAGCGAGCTGGAGCAGCTGGCACCTTTCGTCGAGGCCGGCCTGGTCGAGCTGGAGCCCGAGGGCATTCGCGTCACGCCCTCCGGCTGGTACGTGGTGCGCGCGATCGCGATGGTGTTCGACCGCCACTTGCAGGCCGACCGCGCGCGCGAGCGCTTCTCGCGCGTGATCTGAAGCGCGGCGGCTACGGCTCGTGCGCCGGGCCCAGCCCCAGCGGCGCCGGCACGATGTTGACGATGCGGGTGAACAGCTGCGCGTACTCGGCTTCGGGCTCGACGCCGGTCATCGGGTCGCGGTTGGCCGAGAACGCCTCGCCGAGCTCGGCCCAATCCTGCTCGGTGAGCGTCTTCTCGGCCAGCGGCAGGATCTCGCGCTCCTCCATCGCCATGTGCTCGAGGTAGAACTCCACGTAGCGGGCGGCCGTCTCCTCGAACTTGGCGCGCCGCGATTCACCCAGCATCTCGAATGCCAGCAGCGCGTGCTCGAGCTCGCGGATGCGCATCTCGCCGCGCGCATGGTCCAGATCGAGGTGATCGAGCAGGTCGCGGTGCTCGGGCGTGCGGGCGCGCAGCTTCGGGAACAGCAGATCCGACTCCTTGCGGTGGTGGCGCTTCTCGGGGAACTCGTCGACGTAGAACAGCATCGCGCGCAGCACCGCAAAGTCGGGCATCGTGCCCTCGCGGCGGTGCTGCGCCAGCAGCATCGGAATCGAGCGCAGCACGGCCGCCAGCGCCGCGTGCTCGCCGTGGATGATTTCCATCGCCTTGTGCGTCATGGGCCGTCTCCTCTGTGCAAGGAAGCATGCGCCTGTCCGGGCCGGGTCGCATTGACACCCGACAAATCGCGGTAGGCGTCAACGGCGTCAGCCGGGGCGGCCGTCGAGCCGCGGGCGCGTCAACGCCGGCCAGTAGCGCACGGCATAGAGGCCGAACCCGGCCGACCACAGCGTCGCCGACGCCAGCACCGCCGGCATCGTCCACGCCGGCACCGCCAAAGGCATGCCCACGCGCACCACTGCCGCCAGCAGCACGCAGAGGTAGCAGGCGACGTCGAAGGCATCGGCGCGCAGCGCCTGTGCCGTGTGGCCGCGCGCCGTGCGGGTCATCATGCCGATGATCATGCCGCCGATGGCGCCGACAGTCAGCGCGTGCGTGGCCAGCGACGGCGCGACCATCCCCAGCTCGCCGGCGGCGCGCAGCGCCAGGTGCAGCGGTACCCAGGCGTAGGCCAGGTGCAGCACCCACACCAGCGGCGTGCGCAGCGTCCGCCACGGCCGCCACAGCCACCAGCGGGCGCCGTGGGCCAGCGCGGCCGCGACGGCGATGGCCGCCGGCAGCGGGCCGTGCGCCTGTGCGGCATCGGCGGCCAGCAGCAGCAGCACCGAACCCAGCGCGGCTTGCTCGACGCGCGGCTGCCGCGTCGCGCCAGCGCTGGCGATGGCGTTGTTGGTGAACATCGGCACCACGCGGCCGGCCATCACCGACACGATGAACAACACGACGTCCAGCGCGACCGCCACGCCGAGCGATGGCGCGAGGCCGATCACGCCGAGCTGTGCAGCATGGACGCAGGCGCTTGCCGCAGCCAGCACGACCAGCAGTGCGACGAAGAAGTCGTTGCGCCGGTTGCGGCTGCGCGCGAAAGCCACCGCCAGCGCCGCCGCGGCGGCGAGCGGAAACGCCACGTTGGCCAGCGCCGCGAGCCAGCCGAACGGCGTCAGCACCAGCACCCGCGCGGCCAGCCACAGCGCGGCCAGCGCGGCCAGCGGCGCGCCGGTGAGCGTGGGCCGGCCGGTCCAGTTGCTGCCGGCGGTGAGAAGGAAGCCGGTGATCACCGCCAGCGCGAAGCCGAACAGCATCTCGTGCGCATGCCAAAGCGGGCCGCGCAGGTAGGCGTGGTCGATCACGCCGGCGAACTGCAGTGCCCACAGCGCGATCGACAGCGCCGCGAACGTGCTGGCCAGCAGGTAGAACGGCCGGAATCCGAGATCCCACAGTGCGAAGCGGCGCGGCGGCGCGTGCGGTGGCTCTTCCAGGCCCAGCAGCGTGGTCATGGCGCGGCGGTGCGTGCCGTGGCGGGCCACCGGACGCCCGACCCGGGCGCCAGCGGCTGGCGGCAGCGCGCCAAGTGCGCCCGCGTGCAGCGCTCGAGCGCAGACAGCGGATGGTCGGCGAACGCGTCGGGTTTCATCGAAGATGCATCTTAAATGCATCTATGCTAGCCGACCGTCGGGCGATCGCCTTGATCGCGCTCAATCGACCCGGCGGCAGGGCTGACCGACCGAGTTCGCGCCGGTCCGATGCCGGGCTTGCGGTGGCTCAAGGCCGCTACGCTGTCGGTTCTTACAGTCCCTGCGCAATGGATGGTTCCGACATGAATGGCTGGCGAAGCCGCGCCGATCGTGCGGCGGGCACGGCATGACGGACCCGGTCGACACCGGCGCGCAGCCGTTCTGGACGGTGGCGCTGCGCGACCTGCAGGCGCAGCTCGGCGCCGACGACCGTGGCCTGACCACGGCCGTGGCGCAGGCGCGGCGCGCGACCTATGGCGACAACCTGCTGCACGCTCAGCGTCGGCGTGCTGCCGCGCTGGAGTACCTGAGCCACTTCCGCAACCCGCTGGTGCTGCTGCTGCTGGGGGCGAGCGGCGTGTCGGCCGTGCTGGGCGACGTGACCAGCTTCGTCGTCATCGCGCTGATCGTCGTGGTCAGCGTGACGCTCGACTTCGTGCAGGAGCACCGCGCCGGCAACGCCGCCGAGCGGCTGCGCCAGTCGGTGGCGCTGCGCGCCGCCGTGCTGCGCGACGGCCAGTCGACGCGGCTGCCGGCATCCGAGCTGGTGCCCGGCGACTTCGTGCAGCTGGCGGCCGGCGACCTGGTGCCCGCCGACGGGCGCGTCGTGGCGGCGCGCGACTTCTTCGTGCGCCAGTCGGCGCTGACCGGCGAGTCGTTCCCGGTCGAGAAGCAGCCGGGCGACCTGGCGCCGGCCGCGCGCGAGGTGGCCGACGCCGGCAACGCGGCGTTCATGGGCTCGTCGGTGCTGAGCGGCAGCGCGACGCTGCTGGTGTGCCGCACCGGCTCGGCCACCTTCCTCGGCGGCATCGCCGACACGCTGCGCGAGCCGGCCGGTCCGACCGCGTTCGAGCTCGGCACGCGCCGCTTCAGCCTGTTGATCCTGCGCATGACCTTCGCGCTGGTGCTGTTCATCGTCTTCGTGCATGTGCTGGCACACCGGCCGGTGCAGGAAACGGTGATGTTCGCGGTGGCGCTGGCGGTTGGGCTGACGCCGGAGCTGCTGCCGATGATCGTGTCGGTCACGCTGTCGCGCGGCGCGCTGCGCATGTCGACCAGGAAGGTCGTGGTCAAGCGGCTGGCCGCGATCCAGAACCTGGGCAGCATGGACGTGCTGTGCACCGACAAGACCGGCACGCTCACCGAGGCGCAGATCCGCCTCGAACGGCATGTCGACACGCAGGGCGCGGACAGCGAGCGCGTGCTGCGGCTGGCCTACCTGAACAGCCACTTCGAGTCGGGCCTGCGCAGCCCGCTGGACGACGCGATCCTCGAGCACCGCGAGGTCGACGTGAGCGGCTGGCTCAAGATCGACGAGGTGCCGTTCGGCTTCGAGCGGCGCAGGGTGTCGGTGCTGGTCGAGCGCGCCGGCGAGCGGCTGCTGGTGGTCAAGGGCGCGCCGGAAGACATGCTGCGGCTGTGCGTGCGGTACGAAGTCACTGCCGCCGATGCGGTCACCACGGCATCTCCCGCTCTGCGCGACATGGACGATGCGGCGCGCGCGCGCGCGCTGGCGCAGTTCGAGGCCTTGAGCCGCGACGGTTTTCGCGTGCTCGCGATCGCCTGGCGCGCCGTGCCGGCCGGGCACGCGCACGCGGTGGTCGACGACGAGACCGAGCTGGTGCTGTGCGGCTTCGCGGCATTCCTCGATCCGGCCAAGCCCAGCGCCGCGGCGGCGCTGGAGCAGCTGCGCCGCAGCCACGTGCAGGTGAAGGTGCTGACCGGCGACAACGAGTGGGTGACGCGCCACGTCTGCGCGCAGGTCGGGCTGCCGGTGAAGCGCCTGCTGACCGGCGCCCAGATCGACCAGCTCGACGATCCCGCGCTGGCCGCGCAGGCGCAGCACGCCGATGTCTTCTGCCGCGTCTCGCCGCCGCAGAAGAGCCGCGTGCTGCGCGCGCTGCGGCGGCGCGGTCACGTGGTGGGTTATCTCGGCGACGGCGTCAACGACGCGCCGTCGCTGCACGACGCCGACGTCGGCATCTCGGTGGACTCGGCGGTCGACGTGGCGAAGGATGCGGCCGACATGGTCCTGCTCGAGCGCGATCTCGGCGTGCTGCACGACGGCGTGATCGAAGGGCGGCGCACGTTCGCCAACGTGATGAAGTACATCATGATGGGCACCAGCTCCAACTTCGGCAACATGTTCAGCATGGCCGGCGCGTCGCTGGTGCTGCCGTTCCTGCCGATGCTGCCGGTGCAGATCCTGCTGAACAACCTGCTGTACGACGCCTCCGAAGTGCCGCTGCCGCTCGACGACGTCGATGCCGAGTACCTGCGCCGCCCGCACGACTGGGACCCGGGGTTCATCCGCCGCTTCATGCTGACGCTGGGTCCGGTGAGTTCGGTGTTCGACTTCGTCACCTTCTGGCTGCTGCTGGCGATGTTCGACGCCCACGAGGCGCTGTTCCGCACCGGCTGGTTCATCGAATCGATCGCGACGCAGGTGCTGGTGATCTTTGTCATCCGCACGCGCGGCCGGCCGTGGCACAGCCGACCGCACCGCTGGCTGGCCGCAACCGCGCTGGCCACGGTGGGCGTTGCGGTGCTGCTGCCGTTCACGCCGCTGGCCGGCGTGCTCGGCTTCGTCGCGCCGCCGCCGGAGCTGCTGCTGCTGATCGCCGCGCTGACGCTGGTCTACCTGAGCTGTGCGGAGCTGGCCAAGCGCTGGTTCTATCGCGCGGTGGCGCATCGCCGCGCGCACCCGCGGCGCGCTTGACGCGTCGGCCACGCGGGGAGAGGCCACCCCCCCGCGCGACGGTCAGCGACGCGGCGGCGCCGACGCTGCTGCGTCCTGGCTGCGCAGCGGCGGCGGCAGCGCGTCGCCGGCACGGCGGCGGCGGAACAGCGCCGCGCGCGCGAGCACGATCGTCGTCACCGGCGCGGTGATCGACAGCACGATGATGATCAGCCAGACGTGCAGCGCGAACTTCTCGCCGCGCGCGCTGAAGTGCACCAGCGACGCGAAGGTGACGAGCAACGAGGCCAGCGTCGACGCCAGCGCAGGAGCATGCATGCGCAGGAAGAAGTCGGGCAGCCGCACGAGGCCGAGCGCGGCAACCAGCACGACGCCGCCGCTGCCCAGCAGCAGCAGCGCGACGACGATCTCGGCCAGCGGTGGCCAGCTCATTCGATGACCTCGCCGCGCAGCAGAAACTTGGCCAGCGACACCGTGCCGACGAAGCCGAACAGCACCATCAGCAAGGCACCCTCGAAGTACATCGCGCTGTCGTGGCGGATCGCCAGCACCAGCATCATCAGCATGCCGACCACGTAGAGAAAGTCCACCGCGAGCACGCGGTCCTGGGCGCTGGGCCCGCGCAGCAGGCGCACCAGGCCCACGCCCATTGCGGCGGCGTACAGCACCAGCGTCAGCGTGATCGCCAGCGACAGCAGCGGGCTCATTCGAAGATCTCCTTCAGCGGGTGCTCGTAGTCGCGCTTGAAGTGCGCGATGAATCCGGCCTCGTCGTCGAGGTCAAACACGTGCAGGCGCACCGCGCTGTGGTCGGGTGCGAGCTCGCACCACACGGTGCCCGGGACCACCGAGGTGATCATCGCCAGCGCCGCCAGCGCGTGCACGTCGCGCAGCTCGAGCGGCACGACGACCAGCGTGCCGCACGGCGGCCGCCGCCGCGCACGCGCGACGCCCGCCGCCACCTGCGCCGCCGAGCGCAGCACGTCGCGGCCGACGCGCAGGATCAGCAGTACCAGCTGCCCCCAGTGGCGCAGCGGCCCGGGCGTCGGCCGCAGCGGCGCCAGCAGCGGCGGCAGCGCGACGGCCAGCAGCAGCGCGAGCAGCAGTGCCCCGGCTCCGACGCTGCCCGCCAGCAGCAGCCAGCTGGCGAAGATGCCCAGCGACAGCCACGGCGACGGCAGCAGGCGCCTCATCGCGCGCTCTCTGCCGGTCGCTGCACTGGGCGCGCACCCATTACCGCGCGCACGTAGCGCGCCGGCTCGTGCAGCGCATCGGCGGTGGCCCGGGTGTAGCCGAGCGCCGCGTCGGCCCGCACCGCGAGCCACAACGACGCGGCCAGCAGCGCGGCGATCGGCAGCGTCTCGACGATGCGCAGACGCGGCGCGGGCCGCTCCTCGGCGGTCCAGAAGTGGCGCATGCCCACGCGCATCAGCGCCATCGCGGCGAACAGACCCGAGCCGATCAGCAGCGCGAACAGCGTCCACGCGGCCGGGCTGCGCAGCTCGAGCAGCGCCTGCAGCATCGCCAGCTTGCCGACGAAGCCGGTCAGCGGCGGCAGGCCGGCGATCACCATCGCGCAGACGGTGAAGGCCACGCCGAGGAACGCCAGCGCCAGCGGGATCGGGCGTCCGATCAGCGCCTCCTCGTCGTCGTCGAGGTTGGCGCCCGGCGGCGGCTCGGCGTCGAAGAAGGCTGGCAGTGCATCGTTGCCGTCGTCGATCTGGGCGGGGCCGACCTCGACCTCGCGTGCACGCTCGAGCAACTCGACCAGCAGGAACAGCGCGCAGCCGGTGAGCGTGGAGCTGGCCAGATAGAAGAGGGCGCCACCGCTGAGTGCCGGCGCATCGAAGCCGAACGCGGCGATCAGCGTGCCCGACGACGCGATCACGCTGTAACCCGCGAGCCGGGCGAGCCGCTGCGACGCCAGCATGCCGATGGCGCCGAAGGCCAGCGTGGCCAGCCCGCCCCAGACCAACACGCGGCCCTCGAAGCCGCCCGCGTCGATGTCGCCGGCGGGAAAGCACAACGGCCACAGCCGCAGCACCGCGTAGACGCCGACCTTGGTGAGGATCGCGAAGACCGCCGCGGCCGGTGCGCTCGCCGCGGCGTATGCGGGCGGCAGCCAGAAGTTCAGCGGCCAGATCGCGGCCTTGGCCAGGAAGGCCATCGCCATGATCGCCGCGCCGGCGCGAAGCAGGCCGCGGTCGCTCGCCGGCACGGCGGTCAGCTTGACCGCGATGTCGGCCATGTTCAACGTGCCGGTCACGCCGTACAGCACCGCCACGCCGATCAGGAACAGCAGCGACGCGACGAGGTTGATCGCGATGTAGTGCAACCCGGCGCGCACCCGCTCGGCGCCGCCGCCGTGCAGCAGCAGCCCGTAGCTGGCGGCCAGCAGCACCTCGAAGAACACGAACAGGTTGAACACGTCGGCGGTGAGAAAGGCGCCGTACAACCCCATCAGCTGCAGCTGGAACAGCACGTGAAAGTACACGCCGGCGTGCTGCCAGCGCGCCAGCGCGTACAGCAGCGCGGCCAGGCCGACGCTGCCGGCGAGCACCGTCATCAGCGCCGACAGGCGGTCGGCGACCAGCACGATGCCGTACGGCACCGGCCAGTTGCCCGGCAGGTAGACGGCGAAGGCGAGCGCGCCGTCGGCGCTCACGCGCAGCAGCAGCGCGACGGCCAGCCCCAGCCCGGTCGCGGTCGACGCGGTGTTGAGCACCGCTTTCAGCCCGCGCCGGCCTTCGCCCAGCATCAGCGAGACCGCCGCGGTCGCCAGCGACAGCAGCACCGGCGCGACCACCAGGTGTGCGGGCGCGAGCGAAGCGGTCACGGCCGCTCCTCCTGGCCGTCGACGTGATCGCCGCCGGACAGGCCGCGCAGCGCGAGCAGCACCACCAGGAACAGCGCCGTGGTCGCGAAGCCGATGACGATCGCCGTCAGCACCAGCGACTGCGGCAGCGGGTCGGTGTAGTGCTGCAGGTCGGCCGGCACGCCGGGTCGCACGATCGGCTCGGCCTGCACGGCGAGGCTGCCGACGCTGAAGATGAACAGGTTGATCGCGTACGACAGCATCGACAGGCCGATCAGCACCTGGAAGGTCCGCGGCCGCAGCACCAGCCAGACGCCGGCACCGGTCAGCACGCCGATCGCGA
>DATIFD010000675.1:0-3167 GCA_035455385.1 Burkholderiaceae bacterium | reverse complement strand
CGAGCGCACGCTGGTGCACGGCCGCACGGTGCGCATCGGCAACGCCGCGCAGACGCTGCACCCGGTGGCGGGGCAGGGGCTCAACCTCGGCCTGCGCGACGCCTTTGCGCTGGTGGCCGTGCTGCGCGACGCGGCGGACGTCGATGCGGCGCTGCGGCGCATCGAATGGGCGCGCGCGCCCGATCGCTGGTCGATGATCGCGACCACCGACTTCCTGGCGCGCAGCTTCACGTGGCGCTGGCCGGGCCTGTCGCTGGTGCGCGGCGCCGCCTTGGCGCTGCTCGACGGCGCCGCGCCAGTGAAGTCGATGCTGGCGCGACAGATGATGTTCGGCTGGCGCTAGCGCACGCCTGGCTGCCCGCGCAGCAAGTCGTCGCGCCGGTGCGCCAGCGCCGGCAGCTGCGCCCGCAGCGCCGCGATCCGCGCGCGATCGATCTCGGCCATCACCACGCCCGCCCCTTCGGCCCGCAGCGCCACCACCTCGCCCCACGGATCGACGATCATGCTGTGGCCCCAGGTGCGGCGGCCGTTCTCGTGCACCCCACCTTGAGCCGGCGCGATGACATAGCACTGGTTCTCGATCGCGCGCGCCCGCAACAGCACCTCCCAGTGCGCCTGGCCGGTGGTGTGCGTGAACGACGACGGCACGCACAGCAAGTCGCACGGGGGTTTGCCGAGCGCTCGGTACAACTCCGGAAAGCGCACGTCGTAGCACACCGAGAGCCCCACGCGCAGGCCGGCGGCATCGAACGCCACCGGCGTGTCACCGGCCTCGAGCACCCGGCCTTCGTCGTAGCGCTCGCGCCCGTTGTCGTAGGCAAACAGGTGGATCTTGTCGTAGCGCGCGGCCCGGCCGCCGTCGGGCGCGTACACGCAGCAGCTGTTGCGCACGCGCTGCGGGTCGGCGGTGCGCATCGGCAGCGTGCCGCCGATCACCCACACCCCGGCGCGCCGCGCGCTCGCGGCCAGCATCTGCTGGATCGGGCCGGCGCCGTCGTCCTCGGCGACGGCCAGTTTGTCGGTGTCGCGCCGCCCAAGCAGGCAGAAGTACTCGGGCAGCGCCACCAATCCCGCACCGGCCGCCGCGGCCTGGTCGATCAGGCCGGCGGCCGCATCAAGGTTGCGCGCGACGTCGGGCGTCGAAACCATCTGCAAGGCGGCGATCTTCATGCGCTCGGACATCGGCACGCTCATTGTGTCGGGTTGGTCCGGCCGGCGGCGGCCTCCTCGGGCGGTTTGCGCTCGACCCGCTCGACCTTGGGATCGTCCCAGCTGCCGGTGATGTGGAACTCGCGCGTGCTGGCGGCGATCAGCGGCCGGCGCAGCAGCCACTGCGCCACGAAGGTGCCCAGGCCCACGGCCGGATTGACCGCGGCGTAGGCGAGCGACGCGGTTCCGGCATTGATCTCGGGAACGACGATCACGCGCAGGTCTTGCGTCTCGCGCACCAGATCGGCATGGCCCTCCATCAGAATCGCTGCCTGCACGCCACGCATGCGCAGCGCGTTGACCTGGGCCACGCCATCGGCCAGCTTGAGTTCGCCGCCGAGGTTGTCGAACGCGAATCCCTCCTCGTACAGGTCGCGGAAGTCGAGCATCAGACGACGCGGCAGCGATTGCAGGCTCAGCACGCCGAGCAAGCGCGCCGCGCCGGCATCGACCTTGAGAAACTGCCCCGATTCGACGGCGACCGACACCTGCCCGTCGAGGCTGGGCAGGTCGAGCGCCAGCGGCGAGCCCGACCACGCCAGCTGCCCCTGCAGCTTGCCCTTGCCGCCGCGGACCGTCTTGCCATAGCCCAGGCGTTCGAGCAGCGCACCGCTGTCCGTCAGGTCGAGCTGAAACTCCAGCGCCATTCGACGCTGCGTGCTCGGCGGCACCGCGCTCCACTGCCCCTGGGCCTCGAGCGTGGCCTCGGGCACGCGCATCTGCAGCCGCTGCAGTCGCCACTCGCGCGCATCCGCGGGCCCCTGGCGGTTGACGGCCTGCAGCTCGACGTGCCCCAGCTTGTGGCCGCGCCACTCGAGGTCGTCGATCACCACGTCCATCGCCGGCATCGACGACGGGCCCGCCGACGTGGGCGACTCGACGGTGCCGGCGAGCGCCGGGTCGGCAGCCGGGATCCACAGGCGCGACAGGCGCGCGTTGAGCGCACCCGGCGTGGTGCCGGTGGACCCGCGGTACTCCGCGCTGCCCAGCGCCTGGTCCGACTGCAGCGACACCCGCCACACGCTGTCGCCGTCGCGCGCGACGCGCTGCAGCTCGACCACGTTGCCCGTGAAGCGCCGCCCCTCGACGATGGCCTCTCTCGCGCGCACGCTGATCTGCCGCGGCAGGTACCCGGCATCGGGCACAGCCGCCGTCGCCATCGGCAGGAGCGGCGCCAGCGCGTTGCGCCAGGCGTCGACCGAGATCGCACCACTGCCGAAGTTGGCGACGGCCACGCCGCCGGGTGTGACGCCGGGCGGCGCGGTGTTGATGCCGATCGCGCTGCGCAGCACGCGGGGGCCATCTTTGCCGAGTTCGCGCACGAACGTGGCCTGCACCACGTTGCCGAGCTCGACGCGCAGCTGATCGCGCGGCGGGCCCGAGCCGACCAGCGAATCCGCCTGCAGGCTGGTCTGGATGCGCAGCGGCAACAGCGCCTCGGCCGGCTTGGCCAGCGGCGCGGGCAGGTTCGATGCCAGGCCGGCGAGGTTGCTGGTCAGCAGCACCTCGGTCTGTCCCTTCACGAAGCCGAGCTGCATTCGATAGGCGGTTTGCCCCTGCAGCGCGGTGGCCAGCTTGGCGGTCGTGCCCAGCTCTCCGGCACGGCGCAACCCGTCGGCGGTGACCGTGCCCTGACCGCTGAAGCGCAGGCTGCCATCGGGTAGCGTGCCGCCATCGAACGCCACCTCGCCGCCCAGTGTGCGCGCGGTGGCACCCACCACCTGCACGCTCTTGTGGGTGAAGTCGACGCGCCCGCGTGCCTGCGCGAACAACGGCGCATCGCCGCGCAGCCGCACGTCGTTGCCGGCCAGTCGAACACTGCCTTTCACGGTGGACTGCTCGAGCTGCGACAGCGGCAGGTGCAGCGCCAGACGCAGGTCGGCGTTGCCGCTGGCCGAGGCCTGCGCCAAGGCACCACCGAACCACTCGCCCACCGGTGAGCCGTTGACGTAGCGCAG
>DATIFD010000674.1:0-8235 GCA_035455385.1 Burkholderiaceae bacterium | reverse complement strand
GGCGGCACCACCGACATCACGCGCGTGTGGCCGATCGGCCGCGTCAGTGCCGCACAGCGGCGCGACTACACGCTGGTGCTCAAGGCGATGATGACGCTGTCGCGCGCGCGCTTCCCGCGCGGCGTGCTGTCGCCGATGATCGACGCGATCGCCCGCGCGCCGCTGTGGGAGCACGGCCTCGACTACGGCCACGGCACCGGGCACGGCGTCGGCTACTTTCTCAACGTGCACGAGGGCCCGCAGACGATCAGCCAGGCCGTGCCCGAGCCGCAGATGGCGATGCAGCCCGGCATGATCACGTCGATCGAGCCCGGCGTGTACCGTCCGGGCCAGTGGGGTGTGCGCATCGAGAATCTCGTGCTCGCGACGCCGGTGGACACCCCGGAGCAAGGCGCGTTCGGCGAGATGCTGGCGTTCGAGACGCTGACGCTGTGCCCGATCGACACCCGCTGCATCGACACGGCGTGGCTGCGGCACGACGAGCTGGCGTGGCTGAACGACTACCACGCCACCGTTCGCGCGCGGCTGCTGCCGCTGGTCGCGGGCGACGCGCGTGCGTGGTTGCTCGCGCGCACCGAGCCGCTGCTCGGCTGAGCCCGCGATGGCGGACGGCGCAACCTGCGCCATCGGTGTCGACTTCGGCGGCACCAAGATCGAGGCGATCCTGCTCGACGCCGCGGGCGTGGAGCGCTGGCGCGAGCGCATCGCATCGCCGCGCGGCGACTACGACGCGTCGCTGCAGGCCGTCGCCGGCTTGGTGGGCCGCGCCCGGCAGGCCGCGGGCGGTGCGCGGTGCACCATCGGCATCGGCGCGCCGGGCAACGTCACGCAGCGCGGCGTGATGAAGAACGGCAACTCGACGCAGCTGAACAACCGGCCGCTGCCGCACGACCTCGAGGTGCTGCTCGGACAGCCCGTGCGCGTGACCAACGATGCCAACTGCCTGGCGCTGTCCGAGGCCACCGACGGTGCCGGGGCCGGCGCCGAGGTGGTATTCGCCGGCATCCTCGGCACCGGCGTCGGCGCCGGCATCGCGGTGCGCGGACGCGTGCTCAACGGCCCCAACGGGCTGGCCGGTGAATGGGGTCACAACCCGCTGCCGTGGGCAGAGCCGGGAGAGCTGCGCTGGCGCTGCTTCTGCGGCCAGCTCGGCTGCATCGAGACGCTGGTCAGCGGCACCGGGCTGGCGCGCGACCACGCGTGCGTCAACGGCGGCACGCTCGATGCCCGACAGGTCGCGCAGCGCGCGGCGCAGGGCGACGCCGCGTGCGAAGCCACGATGCAGCGCTGGGAGTCGCGCCTGGCGCGCGCGCTGGCGCACGTGATCAACCTGCTCGACCCCGACGTCATCGTGCTCGGCGGCGGCCTGTCGCGCATCGAACGGCTGTATGCCTCCGTGCCGGCGCTGCTGCCGCGCTGGGTATTCGCCGGTGGCGTGCGCGACGAGCCGGTGCGCACGCCCATCGTGCCGAGCCTGCACGGCGACTCGTCGGGCGTGCGCGGCGCGGCGTGGCTGTGGCGGGAGTGACGGCAGGAGCAACCGGGCTCGCAGACGCGCGCCGGACCCCGGCCGCCGCATGCGACGCCTGCGGCTCACGATCGACCTTCGCGGCCGTGTGACCCCCGCAAGACGGCCGCGGAACTTTCGGCCGCAGCCACAGTCGTATCGGCCTCCAAGCAACTGCCACGGCACCCGATCTCGATGCAGCTCAGGCACTCGATGGCGGCCGAGCCGAAGCGATGCAGTGGTCGGACGCATGGCTGAGTAGCCTGCTCTGGATCGCCAAGGCATCGCTGCTGTCGGGCCTCGCCTCCGTCGGCGTCATTGCGGCGCTGGCGCGCTTCACGCGATGGGGGCGCCAGTTCAGCCAGCTGGCGTGGCCGTACTTCACGCCACGGCGCAGCTGGCGGCCACTGGCGACGGCGTCGGCGATCCTGGTGCTGTCGATCGCCTCGGTGCGCATGAACGTGTTGTTCTCGTTCTGGAACAACGGGTTCTTCGACAGCATGCAGGCGCTCGACGCGAATCGCTTCTGGTACTTCATGCGCCTGTTCGCGCTGCTGGCGACGATCCACGTCGTGCGCGTGCTCGTCGCCTACCTGGTCTCGCAGGGCTTCGAGATCGATTGGCGCAGCTGGATGAACGAGCAGTTGATGGATGACTGGCTCGCCGGCAGCGCCTACTACCGCACGCAGTTCGTCGCGGCGGCGGGCGACAACCCGGACCAGCGGATCCAGGTCGACATCGGCAGCTTCGTCGGCTCGTCGCGCTCGCTGGCGACAGGGGCGGTCGACGCCGCGGTTTCGCTGGTGGAGTTCAGCGGCATCCTGTGGAGCCTGTCGGGTCCGTTGACGATCGCCGGCATCGAGGTGCCGCGGGCGATGGTGTTCATCGTCTTCATCTACGTGATCGTGGCCAGCGTGGTGGCGTTCCGCCTCGGCCGGCCCCTGATCCGGCTCAACTTCATGAACGAGAAGCTGGCCGCCGACTTCCGTTACGCGCTGATCCGGGTGCGCGAATATGCCGAGAACATCGCCTTCTACCGCGGCGAACGCGTGGAGCGCGAGGGCCTCACCCGGCGCTTCGCAGACTTCATCGTCAACCTCTGGGCCATCGTCTTCCGCAGCATGAAGTTCGACGGCTTCAATTTCGTCGTCAACCAGGTTGCGGTGGTGTTTCCCACGCTGCTGCAGGCGCAGCGCTTCTTCAGCGGTGCGATCAAGCTGGGCGACGTCACGCAGACCAGCCAAGCGTTCGATCAGGTGCAAGGCTCACTGTCGTTCTTCCGGCTGTCGTACGACGCCTTCGCGCAATACCGCGCGGTGCTCGACCGCCTGACCGGGTTCGTGGCGGCGAACGAGGCCGCCCGCGCGCTGCCGCGCGTCACGTTCGAGGATGCGCCCGACGCGCTCGACGTCGCCGGCCTGCAGTTGCTGCGCCCCGACGGCGCAGCGCTGGTGCGCGACCTCGCGCTGCAGCTTCGGCCCGGGCAGGCGCTGCTGGTGCAGGGGCCATCGGGGGTCGGCAAGACGACGCTGCTGCGCGCGCTGGCCGGCCTATGGCCCTACGCGACCGGAACCGTGCGGCGCCCGGCGGCGCGCGACTCGCTGTTCCTGCCGCAGCGCCCTTACCTGCCGCTGGGCACGCTGCGCGATGCGCTCGCCTACCCGTCGACACAGGTCGACGAACAGCGCCTGCACGACGCGCTGCGACGGGTTCAGCTCGGCCACCTGGCGAGCCGGCTCGACGACGACGACGACTGGTCACGCATCCTCTCGCTGGGCGAGCAGCAGCGGCTCGCGTTCGCGCGCGTGCTGCTGCACCGGCCGCGGATCGCGTTCCTCGACGAAGCCACGTCGGCCACCGACGAAGGCCTGGAGCACGCGCTCTATGAACTGCTGCGCAGCGAGTTGCCGCAGTGCATGCTGGTGAGCGTGGGCCACCGCAGCACGCTGAACGCGTTCCACTCGCACCGCCTCGAGCTGCAGGCCGACCAGCACTGGCGGTTCAGGCCGATCGGCTGACCGCGCGCACAAGCGCCGGCCGAGCGGCACGGCGAACAGAACGCCCGAGGCGTGCCTGCGCTACATCTGCCGGAACAGGTGCAGGTAGCTGCGGCTGACCGGCAGCGTCTCGCTGCGGCCGCGCAGGTGCACCTCGGCGGTTTCGTTGGCGCCGCGCGTGACCTGCACCACCTGCCGCAGGTTGACGATCACCGAGCGGTGCACCTGCGCGAACTGATCGGGGTCGAGCTCGTCGATCAGTTCGCGGATCGGCTTGCGGATCAACGCCTCGCCGCCCTCCCACACCACCAGCGTGTACTTCTCGTCGGAGCGCAGGTAGGCCACCTGGTCCACCGCGATCAGTTTGACCGTGCTGCCCACCGACGCGCGGATCCATTGCAGGCGCGGCCGCGTGGTCGGGTGCCGACTCAGGCGGCGGGCCAGTTGCTCGAGCGTGTCGTCGAGCTGGGCCTGTTCGTCGCGGCGGGCCGCGCGATCGGCCAGCCGCTCCTTCAGCCGCTGCACGGTTGCCGCCAGCCGCGTCTCGTCGAGCGGCTTGACCACGTAATCGATGGCGCCGTGCTCGAACGCCTGCACGGCATACTGCTCGAACGCGGTCACGAACACGATCTGCGCCAGCGGGCCGATCGCGCGTGCCGCATCGACGCCGCTGACGCCCGGCATGTGGACGTCGAGGAACACCACGTCAGGCCGCAGCTGGTCGAACAGCTCCACCGCCTCGCGGCCGTTGCGCGCCTGGGCGACGATCTGCAGCTCGGGCCATTGGCGCGCCAGGTGGCTCGCCAGGTGCTCGCGCAGCAGCGGCTCGTCGTCGGCGATCAGGGCGGTGGTCATGCGCTCGGTGCAACGAAGCTCAGTTCGGCCCGTGCGCCGTGCGGAATCACCGGCTCCAGCGTCAGCGTCGCATCGGCGCCGAACACACCACGCAGCCGCTCGCGCGCGTTGGCCAGGCCGGTGCCGCTGCCGGCTTCGCCACTCAGGCCGAGCCCGGTGTCGGCCACCCACAGGCGCACGCGGCGCGTCGCTGCGTCGATGCGGCCACCGACCTCGATGCGGCCACCCTGCTCGCTGGGATCGATGCCGTGGCGCACCGCGTTCTCCACCAGCGTCAGCAGCAGCATCGGCGGGAAGCGCATCGCCAGCAGCGCCGGCTCGATGTCGATTTGCACCTGCAGACGATCGGGCATCCGCAGGTGCATCAGGTCGAGATAGGCGCGCACCAGGTCGAGCTCGTCGCGCAATGCCGACAGGCCGCCTTCCTGCAGCTTGGGCATCGCGGCGCGCAGGTACGCGATCAGACTCTTCAGCACCGGCGCCGCGCGCGGCGAGCCGCTGTCGACCAGCGCCTGCACGTTGGCCAGCGTGTTGAACAGGAAGTGCGGCTCGACCTGGGCCGTCAATACCGCCAGCCGCGCGTCGAGCGCCTGGCGCTCGAGCCGACCGCGTTCGATCTCGAACTGCAGCGCCTGCGAGCGCGCCAGCGCGTCGCGTTCGCGTACCAGCGCGCCGAGCGCCACCAGCAGGCCGACGCCGAGCGCGCAGCCGGCGATCCACAGGAACCCCATCACACGATAGGGATTGCCGATGAACGATTGCACGTCGCCGCTGGTGGCCACCAGGTAGACGATCGCGGTGGCCACCGGCGCGGTCAACGCGACCGCGACCGCCTGCGCCAGCCAGCGCGGCAGCAGCGTCTGTCGCAGCAGGCCGACGCCGTGGAACACCAGCACCAGCATCAGCGCCACGAACAGCGTGCGCCCGAGCAGCACCGGCAGCGGCACGACGAAGATCGGGTTCAGGGCCAGCGCCACCACCACGGCCAGCGCCAGCGCCAGCGTCACGCTGCCGCGGTGAAACTCGTGCCAGACGCGGCGCACGATCGATGGACGATCGGCGTCGCGCGGTGGCTGCGGCGACTCGAGCGACTGGGCCATGGCCGCACGATAGCGCCCCGCAGCCGGCCCTCCAAGGCTCGTGCCCCAGCGGTGCGACGAACGGCGGCCGGCGCGGTGCGAGCGCCGGCGGGCGCAGCCTAAGCGCCCTGCCGCACCAGCGGGGCGTTCAGCGCCTGGCGCAGCGTGTCGGCGCTGTCGCGCAGGTGCGCGCGCGCCTCGGTGCTCAGCCCCTTGCGCTGCGCCGCGGCCTGGATGCGGCCCAGCAGGTCCTGCGCCTGCACGCGCACCAGCGAGCGCGCGTCGGCGCGGGTCAGCGCGCCGGGGCGCAGCAGCAGGCCGGCGAGCCGGTTGACGTGCTCGCGCTGCAATTCGCGCCGCGGCGACGGGATCTCGCCACTGCGCTCGTGCAGCTCGCTCCAGATCTCATCGCTCAGACGCTGAAGCAGTTCCGACAGGCGCAGCGTGCCGCCATCGGCGGCCTTGCTCTCGCTGTCGAGCAGGCGTTGCGCCACGGCGTCGTTCATCAACGCGCTGAGCAGCGCGCGCTGCATCTCGATCACCACGTTGGCCAGCGAGTAGTCGGTGGCCACCGGACCGTCGCCGTCGAACAGCGCGGCGCTGCGCTCGCTGTAATTGGGCGCCATGCGCCGCTGTAACGCGGGCGAGAGCACGAAGCTGTCGGCCGACAGCACGCCGCTGGCCAGCAGGTCGAGCGCCTGGCGCTGCACGTCGGCA
Organism: Burkholderiaceae bacterium; assembly: GCA_035455385.1. GTDB lineage: Bacteria > Pseudomonadota > Gammaproteobacteria > Burkholderiales > Burkholderiaceae_C > JAEUPI01. Next base: position 2,080 of record DATIFD010000674.1, on the reverse strand, counting down.
CTGACCGGCAGCAGCGGGTCGCGCCCGCTGCCCGGGAAGTCGCGCAGCGTTCGCACGCCGCCGATCTGCCGCGCCAGGATGCCCGCCGCACGCGCCACGTCGCGCAGCGCGAAGCCCACCGAGCGGCGCAGCACCGAGTAGTCCTGCTCGGGCTTCAGCTGGCGCGTTTCCTGTCGACGCAGCAGGTCGCGCGCGATGTCGAAACGCTTCCTCGCGAACGCCACCGGATCGTTGCCGAGGTCGAAGTGCAGCGACTCCGGATCGATGCCGAGGAAGTTGTCCTCGTCGGTGCCGAACGCCAGCAGCGGCTCGTTGCTGCGTGCGGCGATGCGCTGCAGTTCGGCGGCCTGCTGCTGCGGCGCGATCGGCTTGTAACCGTACTCGATGGCCCAGTAGTCATAGGGCCCGAGCTCCAACTGCCACGCGGGCGCGGTGGGCTCGCCGGGACGCGCGAGGTTGATCGGCGCGTATTCCATCACCGAGCCGGCGAGCCCGTGCTCGCGCACGAACTCGGGGTCGGCGAGCTGCGCCGCGGTGTAGACGCGCGAACTGCGGAAGTTGTGGCGCAGGCCCAGCGTGTGGCCGACCTCGTGGATCGTGGTGTCGGTCAGGTAGTCGAGCACCCACGCTTCAGCCTCGGGACTCGACGGGTCGAGGTCACCGCGTGCCTCGAGCACGTCCATCGCGTAGCCCAGCTGTTCGGCCGCCATGTCGGCGTACTGGCATTGCTCGGAGCCGTAGCCGGCGCCGGCCGCCGCCCGCGCCGTCAGCTGCGCCACGCGCTCGGGCGCGCTGGACTGCATCAGCGCAGGCCAGTCCGTGGCCACGCGCGCCGTCAGCACCTGCGCGCGCAGCGCGCGGACGTTGCGCGAGCTCAGGCTCTCGAACGCGATGTCGGCGTCCAGGATCTCGCCGGTGCGCGGATCGACCTGGCGCGGCCCGATGGCACCGAACGTCGGCGCCGCGTTGGTCATCCAGCGCACCGACGCCACCCCGACGTCGAGCGTATCGAAGTCGGCATCGTCGGGCTGCACCTTGACGACGATCGCGTTCCGGAAACCGATGCGCTCGAAGGCGGCGTTCCACGCCAGGATGCCCTTGGTGATCGCGTCCCGGTACTTGAGCGGAATCGTGCGATCGAGCCAATAGGTGATCGGCTTGACCGGCTCCGACAGTGCCGCGGCGGGATCCTTCTTCTCGAGGCGCCAGCGGTTGATGAACTGGCGACGCGGCGTGCGCGCCAGATCGTCGCTGAAGTCCTGCACGCCGGTGTCGAAGTAGCCGACGCGCGGATCGGACTTGCGCGGCTGCATCGGCTGCTCCGGCAGCCGCGCGAGCGAGTACTGCAGCGTGAAGAACATGCTGCGCGCGTCGGGCAGCGACGCCGGCGTGGTCGGCGCCGGCGTCCCCGGAGGAGCACCCGGCATCGACTGCGCGATGCTGGCGGTTGCGTAGTGCGCCGACACGTCGAGCACCACCTGGTCGGGTTTGCCGCGCACGGCGGTGATCGCCGAATTGCGGCCATCGAAGGCATAGCCCTGGCGATACGTGCGCTGCAGCGCGATGCCGATGCCCAGCAGGTCGTTGACGAAGATGCCGTTGGCCTCGACCAGCACCGCCTTGCTCTCCGGGTGCGGCTGGCTGGCCACCGCAGTGCTGCCGACCAGGCTCGGCGAGAACGCGGCCTGCACGGCGCGGCCCTCTGGGGTGCCGTCGTTGGCACGGAACTCGGTGTTGCGTGCGATCAGCTGCACCTGGTTGTTCACGCGGCGGAACTCCACCATCTGCTGGCGGCCGTAGCGGCCCCATGGGCCGACCATCGTGCCGCCGAACAGATTGGCTTCACCGATGCCTTGCGCGATCTTCGGTGCGAACAGCAGCGGCTTGCCGAAGTCGGCCGGCGTCAGCTCGATCCAGACCTTGTCGTCCTTCTGCCAGAGCGTGAGCGCGCCGTCGATCTTGGTGGCGCCCTTGATCACGTTGGCGAACAGCGGCGGCTGCCCGGGCTGCGTTGCGCCGGCGCCGGACGCCGGCCGCGCCGGGCCAGCCACCGCGCCCGGCGCCGTCGTTGCACCGCCTG
>DATIFD010000673.1:0-10380 GCA_035455385.1 Burkholderiaceae bacterium | reverse complement strand
ACGCAAACCCGCCCGCGGCTTTGCTGGCACCACTGTGGCATGCATCGTCGAACACCACGAGCGTCTCAGCGAGGTGGGCGGTGCTCGGGGCGGGCGACTTGTGGGGCGGCGAGAAGCGCAGCGACGCAAGGGGGAGTCCGGCGCCGCAGGCTCCGGACCGGCGAGGACGCCGTGACGTTCGCGGCGCGTTCAGCGCCGCGGACAGCGGTACCGCAGCCGCCCTTGTGGCGCGAGCATCGCAGTGCAGTCGGCCCGCAGGGCCGACTGCCACAGTAGGAGCCCGCCCCGGGCCCCGCCCGCCGCGCCGCGCCCACACCTCGAACGAATGGCCGCGCATCGACATCAATACAGCACCGGCAGCACGCCCCACGGCAGCGGCACGCGCAGACCTTTGTAGAACGCGAAGTGGATCACCACCGTGCTCACCACCGAAACGATCAGCGCAGTGGCCGGGCGCACGCGCAGCGCGAGCATCAGCGAGCCGAGCATCACGATGCCGGTGGGGATGAAGCCGATGCGGTCGCTGGCCAGCACGTACAGCAGCAGGCCGCCCACCGTGACCGCGAACGCGATCAGTTGCGGCGGCCGGCTGGTCCACGCACCGCGCTCGAACCACGGCGAGGCATCGCGCGCCCGCGTGCGCAGCCCCTGCAAGATCAGCAGCAGCGAGCACAGCGCCAGCACCGACGCGGCGATGCCGGGGAACGCCGCCGGGCCGATGTTCTGCCCCGGGATCTTCGGGTAGCCCTGGATCGTCCAGAGCACCAGCAGCGACAGGACGAGAAACAGCGCGCCGAAGACGGCGTCGTTGAGCTTCAAGACGCGCGCGCTACTTGGCGATGCCCACGGCCTTCATCGTCGCGCCGAGGTCGGCGTCGGACTTGACCATGAACGACGCGAACTCCGCCGGTGGTGCCCACAGCACGCCGAAGCCGCGGTTGGTCATGAAGTCCTTGAACTCCTGCGATTGGTGCGCCTTCTGCAGCGAAGCCAGCAGCCTGGCCTGGATGTCGGCCGGCAGCCCCTTTGGCCCGGCGATGCCGCGCCATGCGGCCATCGTCCAGTTGCTGCCGGTTTCGGCCTTCAGCGTCGGCACCTTCGGGAACAGCGCCGCCGGGTGCGGGTCCATCACCGCCAGGCTCTTGACCTTGCCGGCCTCGATCAGCGCGCGCGCCTCGGGCAGCGAGCACGGCACGACCTCGACACCGCCGGCCACCAGGTCGTTCAGGCCCGGTGCGGCGCCGTTGCTCGGCACCCACGGCAGCGCGGCGGGGTCGACCTTCTGGTCGCGCAGGAAGCCGGCGATCGCAAGATGCCAGATGCCGCCCTGGCCGGTGCCCGACGCCTTGAACTTGCCCGGGTTGGCCTTGATCGCGGCGACCAGGTCGGCAACGTTCTTGTACGGTGCGTCGGCGCGCACCTGGATGCCCGCGGGGTCGGCGTTGACCAGCGCGATCGGCGTGTACGACGCACCGGACAGGTCGGTGAGACCCTGGTGGTGCATCATGCCGATCTCCACCGTGATCATGCCGATCGTGTAGCCGTCGGGCGGTGCGGCCGAGATCGCCTGGTGGCCCACCACGCCCGAGCCGCCGGTGCGGTTGACCACGTTGACCGGCTGGCCGAGATCCTTCTCCATCAGCGTGGCCAGGATGCGGGCCACCGCATCGGTGCCGCCGCCGGCGCCCCAGGGCACGATCAGCGTGATCGGCCGCTCGGGGTACGCGGCCAGCGCCGCCGCGGGCAGCAGCACGAGCCCCGCCAGCAAGGCGGCCAGTCGCTTGAGAACGATGCGCATCGGAGTCTCCTCACTCGTTGTGCGGCAGCCGCGGGCCTGCATCGCCCGCAGCGATCCACAACGATGATGCACGGCGGGTCGGCGTGCGGCCACCGTGTTTGCACCCAAGTCGTCGTACGACTCAGGGTTGGCGCGGCAGCACCGTCGGGGCCGGTCGCTGGCCGCCGTCGCTCTTGCCGCTGATCGGCGGGTTGGGCAGCGACGCGTCGCCGGGCTCGATCACGAAAGTGCGCCGCAGCGAATACCACGCGCCGCTCACGTCGGCAGCCGGCGCACCGCGCGGGTCGTCGTGGCGCACGTAGCGCGCAATCAACGCTCGCGTGACGCCGAACTGCGAATCGGTCTCGAGGTGGGGGTCGTCGCTGGAATACACCTGCGAGAACTGCGTCCTGTAGCCGGCCTTGTGGATCATGAAGTGCAGGTGTGCCGGCCGCATGTTGTGCCGGCCCTGCGCGCGCAGCAGATCGCCCACCGGCCCGCCCACCGGCACCGGATAGCCCGCCGGCTTCACCGTGCTCAAGCGGATGCAGCCTTCGGCGTCGGTGACGAAGCGGCCGCGCAGGTTCATGTCGGCCTGCTGCGGATCCTGGTTCTCGTAGTAGCCCTCGGGCGATGCCTGCCACACGTCGACCTCGGCATCGGCGACGGGCCGTCCCTGCGTGTCGCGCACGCATGCGGTCACGAACACCGGGTCGCCGGGCGTCGGGCTGCGCACGATCGAGCCGCCGTCGGGCGTGCGCGGTGCGCCGGCGCGCCAGAACGGGCCCATCAGGTTGGCCGTGGTGCCTTTGCCACCTTCGCCGCCGCGGTTGTTCAGCAGGCACACCAGCGACGACACGCCGAGCGATCCTGCGGCGAGCATCACCTCGTTGTGCGATGCGGTGGTCGCCTGGCCGAGCCGCGCGATCACGCCGCACAGGCGGCGGAACTCGTTCTCGGTCAGGCGCGCGTCGCGCACGAACGCGTGCAGGTGCGCGATGCCGGCGCTGAGGATCTCGCGCGTGCGTGCGTCGGGCGTGCGTGCCGCCTCGGCCAGCACGGCGGCCGTCACGTCGTCGGAAGTGCCGATGATCATGCGCTTGCTCTCCGGTGTCCTTGCCCGGGCACATCGTATCGGTGCCGGGCGCCGGCGTCGCTGCGTACACTGCGCCGCAGCGTTCGCGAAGAAGGGAGACACGGCGTTGCAGGTCGAGAACCAGCTGGCCGAATTCGTCTGTTCGCTGCGCGCCGGCGACGTGGCCGCGCCGGCGCAGCGCGTGCTGCGCCGGATGCTGCTGGCCGTCTCCGGCACCGCGCTGGCCGGTGCCGGCGAAGACGGCATCGCGGCGCTGCGCGACCTGCTGCGCGAGCGTGGCGGTGCGCCGGAGGCGACCACCTTCGTGTTCGGCGACCGGCTTCCGGCAGCGGCGGCGGCGCGCCTCAACGGCACGTTGTGCCGCGCGCTCGACTACTGCGACGCGATGGCACCGGGCCCGCACATCGGCGCGGCGTTGATGCCGGCTGCGCTGGCGGCGGCCGAACTCGCCGGCGGCTGCGACGGTGAAGAGTTCGTCGCCGCGCTGGCGGCCGGCGCCGAGGTGGCGTCGCGGCTCAATCTCAGCGAGTCGCAGTACGACGGCTTCGACCCCACCGGCGTGCTGGTGGTGTTCGCCGCCACCGCCGTGGCGGCGCGCATCCTGCGGTTGACGCCACGGCAGACGCTTCACGCGCTGGCGCTGGCGTTCAACCGCTGCGGCGGCAGCTTCCAGAGCAACGTCGACGGCACGCTCGCGGTGCGCATCGTCCAAGGCTGGGTCGCCGAGACCGGCGTGGATTGCGCGCAGCTGGCCCGGCGCGGCCTCACCGGGCCGCCCAACTTCATCGACGGCCACTACGGCTACGCGCACCTGTACGGTCGCGACCTTTTCGACAGCAGCGCCGTCGTGGCTGGCCTCGGTAGCGAGTGGCGGCTGCAGCGCGTGGTGTTCAAGAAGTATCCGAGCTGCGGCGTCACGCAAGGCGTCACCGAGCTGGCGCTGTCGCTGGTGGCCGACGAGAAATTGCGCGCCGAGCACCTGGAGTCGGCCGTCGTGCGCCTGCCGCCGTATGCGCACAAGCTGGTGGGCCACGCGTTTCGCATCGGCGCCAACCCGCGGGTCGATGCGCAGTTCAGCGCGGCGTACTGCGTGGCCAACGCCGTCGAACGGCGCGGCTCGCGGCTGGCGCACTTCGCGCCGGCCCAGGTGGCCGACCCGGCCGTGCACCGCTTGATCGAGCGCATCGGTGTGGTCGCCGACCCGGCGCTGGACGCCCGCGGCCACACCGCGGTCGACCTCGACGTGCGCACGGTCGACGGCCGCGTACTCACGCGGTCGCTCGACATCGCGCCGGGCTTCCCGGGTGCCGAGCTGACCGATGCGCAGCACCGTGCACGCTTCGACGATTGCGTGGCCTATGCGCCGCACGCGCCACCGGCGGCGCAAGTGGAGCAACTGGTTGCCGCCATCGACGGCGTCGACGCGTTGCCCGATGCGCGACGGCTGGCATCGCTGCTGGCCGTGCGCCGATAGCGACGCCGCATTCACCGGCCACCCGGTACGATCCTGGCGACGAGCGGCGAGGTACCCAATTCCCTGATCGCGACGAGCCGATTCGACGACAGCCCGCACGCGCGCACGACCACCACCACACTGCAGCGAATATTCTCAGACGGATCTCCTCGATGACCACGACCTTCAAGCTCAACGGCAAATCGGTGTCGGTCGATGCCGACGCGTCGACCCCGTTGCTGTGGGCGCTGCGCGACCACCTCGGCCTGACCGGCACCAAGTTCGGCTGCGGCGTTGCGCTGTGCGGCGCCTGCACGGTGCACATGAACGGTGCGGCGATCCGCTCATGCATCACGCCGTTGTCGGCCGTGACCGGCGCCGACGTGCGCACGATCGAGGCCCAGAGCGCCGATCCGGTGGGCCGCGCGGTGATCGAGGCCTGGACCAGCCACGACGTCGCGCAGTGCGGCTACTGCCAGAGCGGGCAGGTGATGAGCGCGGTGGCGCTGCTGAAGAAGAACAGGCGGCCGAGCGATGCGCAGATCGACGCCGCGATGGCGGGCAACCTCTGCCGCTGCGGCACCTATCAGCGCATCCGCGCCGCGATCCACGACGCCGCTCGGGCCGTCGCTGCCTGAGGCAGGGGTCGCCGATGATCATCGACCGCCTCGACCGCCTCGACCGCCAGGACGCCGCTTCGCCACCGGCCGCGATCACGCGCCGCCGCTTCGTCACGATGAGCGTGGGCGGCAGCGTCGGCCTCGCGCTGCTGCCGTGGGCGGCGGCGCAGCCGCAGAAGGCCGACGTGCCGCCGGGCTACAAGCCCACCGAGCAACCGCACGCGTTCGTGACGATCGCGCGCGACGGCACCACGACGATCCTGTGCAACCGCATGGACATGGGCCAGGGCATCGAGACGGCGCTGGCGATGATCTGCGCCGAAGAGCTCGATGCCGACTGGTCGCGCGTCCGCACCGGCTTCGGCAGCGCGGCCGCCAACTACGTGGACCCGGTGTTCGGCATGCACCTGACCGGCGGTTCGAACTCGGTGAAGAACAGCTACACCCAGTACCGCGAGCTCGGCGCGCGCACGCGCGCGATGTTGATCGCAGCAGCCGCCAGGCGCTGGAAGATCGGTGTGTCGTCGCTGAGCGCGGCCCACGGCATCGTCCGTGGCGGCGGCCGTTCGGCGACCTACGGCGAGCTGTTCGCCGATGCGATGAGGCAGCCCATTCCCGAGCAGGTGGCGCTGAAGGACCCGAAGGATTTCAAGCTGATCGGCAAGCCCACGGGGCTCACGGTGTCGCGCGCCAAGTCGAGCGGTCAGCAGGTCTACGGCATGGACATCAGGCTGCCCGGCATGCGGGTGGCGGTGATCGCGCACCCACCGGTGTTCGGCGCCAGGGTGGCGACGTTCGACGCCGCGGCCGCACAGAAGGTGCGCGGCGTGCGCGCGGTGCTGCCGGTCGACCTCGACCGCGGCGGGCGCGGCGTCGCGGTGGTGGCCGACGGCTACTGGCCGGCCAAGACCGGCCGCGAGGCACTGAAGCCCGAGTGGGACACCGAAGGCCTCGAGAAGGTGGATACGGCGGAGCAGCTCGCGCACTACCGCGAACTGGTGCGCGCGATCGGCATCCCGGCGCCGGGCGAGCACTTTCGCGCCGACGTCTCGCGCATCGCTGATGCGCCGAACCGCATCGAGGCCGAGTTCGTCTTTCCGTACCTCAACCATGCGCAGATGGAGCCGCTGGCCTGCACGGTGGACCTGAAGGACGACCGCTGCGACATCTACACCGCATCGCAGATGCCCGGCGTCGACGCGAAGGCGATCGCCAGGTCGGTGGGCCTGCCGGTCGGTCTGGTGCACATCCACGTGCAGATGGGCGGCGGCGGCTTCGGCCGGCGCGCCGTGCCGACCTCGGACTACCTGCTCGAATCGGTGTCGGTGGCCAAGGCGCTGGCCGCCGCGGGCCAGCGCGCGCCGGTGAAGGTGATCTGGAGCCGGGAGGACGACCTCAAGGCCGGCTACTACCGGCCGTTCACCGTGCACCGCGCCGAGATCGGCTTCGACGCCCAGGGCAACGTGCTCGGCTGGGACCATCGCATCGTCAGCCAGAGCATCCTCGCCGGCACGCCGTTCGCGGCCATGATGATCAAGGAAGGTGTCGACGCCACCACGATCGAGGGCATGCGCGATCCGTACGACGTGCCGATGCGGCTGCAGGTGCACCATCCGAAGGTCAACGTGCCGGTGCTGTGGTGGCGCTCGGTGGGCTCCACGCACACCGCGTTCGTGATGGAGACCCTGATCGACGAGATCGCCGACGCGACGAAGCAGGACCCCATCGCCTACCGCCTGAAGCTGATGGGCGACGGTGCGTTGCACGCGCGCCATCGCGCCGCGCTGCAGCTGGCCGCCGACAAGGCTGGGTACGGCCGCAAGACGCTCGCCGCCGGCATGCACTGGGGCGTGGCGGTGCACGAGAGCTTCGAGTCGGTGGTGGCCTACGTGCTCGAGGCCGGCTTCAAGGACGGCCGTCCGGTGATCGCTGCGGTCAACGCCGGCGTGCACTGCAACTTCTGCGTCAACCCGCGCACGGTCGAGGCGCAGGTGTTCGGCGCCGCCACGATGGCGCTGTCGACCACGCTGCCCGGCGCGGCGATCACCTTCAAGGACGGCGTCGTCGAGCAGAGCAACTTCGGCGACTACCCGGTCGCGCGCATCACCGACATGCCGAAGGTCGACGTGCACATCGTGCCGAGCAACGACCCGCCCAAGGGCATGGGCGAGCCGGGGCTGCCGCCGTTCGCACCGGCGCTGGCCAACGCGCTGCGCCGCGCCACCGGCAAGCCGCTGCGCGAGCTGCCGTTCCGCTTCGCCTGAGTGGTGGCGCAGCGGCGCGCGCCGCTGCCGCCGTCAGCCGGCGATGCGCGCGACGGCGAAGCTGAACGCGGCACCCAGGCCGGTCAGCGCGATCAGGCGCAGCGCGATTCCGGGGCCGGCCCGCGAGTGCGCCTCGGGCAGGATGTCGGAGACGCTGATGTACAGCAGGAAGCCCGCGAAGAAGCCCAGATACAGCAGCAGCGCCGCCGATGGCAGCTGCAGCAGCAGCGTCGATGCGGCGCCGACGACCGGCGCGAGCGCGTCCAGCACCAGCATCGTCACCGCGGAGCCGCGCGCGCCGCGGTGCGACAGCATCAACCCGACCGTGTTAAGGCCGTCGCAGAAGTCGTGTGCAATGACCGCCAGCGCGACCGCGAGCCCGATCGCTTCGCCGGCCTGGAACGCCAGCCCGATCGCCACGCCGTCCATCAGGCTGTGTCCGATCAGCGCCAGCGCCGACAGCCGGCCCATCGTGGGATGGCGGTGCGTCGCATAGTCGTGCTCGTGCGCCTGGTGCACCAGCACGAACTTCTCCAGGCTGTGAAAGACCAGGAAGCCGGCCACCATCGCGACCATCGCCCCGGTGGCGTCGAGCGTGTGCACGTGCGCGAGCGCGAACACCTCGGGCAGCAGCTCGAAGCTGACCACCCCGAGCAGCACGCCGGCGGTGAAGCTCAGCAGGTAGTGCAGCTGGTCGCGGTAGCGCAGCGCGAGCAAGCCGCCGCCGAGCGTGGAAATGACGGCGCCCAGCGACAGTTGGATGGCGGTCATGCCCGCTTGCCGAACTCGGCACGCTCCTTCGTCCAGCGCCGCGCCTGCTCGCTCAGGCTGAAGCCCAGGCCCGGCCGATCGGGCACCTGCATGCGGCCGCCGTGGATCACCAGTCGCTCGTTGAACAGCGGCTCGAGCCAGTCGAAGTGCTCGACCCACGGCTCGTGCGGATACGCCGCGCTCAGGTGCAGGTGGATCTCCATCGCGAAGTGCGGTGCCATGCGCAGCCGCGCGTGATCGGCCAGCGCCATGATCTTCAGGAACTGCGTGATGCCACCGACCCGCGGTGCGTCGGGCTGGATGAAGTCGACGCTCCTGTGGCGGATCAGCTCCCAGTGCTCGGCGACGCTGGTCAGCATCTCGCCGCTGGCGATCGGCGTGTCGAGCAGCGCCGCCAGCGCGGCGTGGCCCTCGGCGTCGTAGGCGTCGAGCGGCTCCTCGATCCACGTGAGGTTCAGCGGCTCCACCAGCTTGCCGAAGCGCTGCGCGGTCGTGCGGTCCCACTGCTGGTTGGCGTCGACCATCAGGTGGCAGCGCCCGTCGATCAGCTTGTGCACCGCCCGCACGCGCTGCAGGTCGATCATCGGGTCGGGCTGGCCGACCTTGATCTTGATGCCGCCGATGCCGCGCTCGAGCAGCTGCTCGACGTTGGAGAGCACCTCGTCGATCGGGCTCGACAGGAAGCCGCCCGAGGTGTTGTAGCAGGCCACCGCGTCGCGGTGCGCGCCGAGCAGCTTGGCCAGCGGCAGCTTCGCGCGCTTGGCCTTCAGGTCCCACAGCGCGTTGTCGAACGCGGCGATCGCCTGCGTCGCCAGGCCGCTGCGGCCCACCGACGCGCCGGCCCACACCAGCTTGTCCCACAGCCGCGCGATGTCGTTGGGGTCCTCGCCGAGCAGGTTGGGCGCGATCTCCTTCGCGTGCGCGTACAGGCCCGGCCCGCCGGCGCGCTTGCTGTAGCTGAAGCCGACGCCGGCATGGCCCTCGCGCGTCTCGATCTCGGCGAACACGAAGGCCACCTCGGTCAGCGGCCTCTGCCGCCCGGTGAGCACCTTGGCGTCGCTGATCGCCGTCTTCAGCGGCAGGAACGCCAGCGACAGCGCGATCCACTCGATGCGGTCGGTGGTGGCCGCGCCGGCGGCCAGGCCTGCGGCCAACGGGTTGGCTCGAATGACGCGTGTGTTCATCGGGGGCTCTCTTGGGCGGGATGCGGGCCGATCCAGCTGCGCCGGTGCATCCGGGCTTTCTGGCGTCAGCAGCGCCACCGATGGTGGCCGGCCGTTGCCAATCATAGGATGATCGCGCGACGAGTCACATCACCGCACAGGCCATGACCACCCGACGCAAGCCCGAAGACCTGCGCAGCGCGCGCTGGTTCGCGCCAGACGACTTCCGCTCCTTCGGCCACCGCTCGCGCGTGATGCAGATGGGCTACGGCCCGGCCGACTACGTGGGCAAGCCGGTGATCGCGATCGTCAACACCTGGAGCGACGCCAACCAGTGCCATGCGCACTTCAAGTCGCGCGTCGACGACGTCAAGCGCGGCGTGCTGCAGGCCGGCGGCTTTCCGCTCGAGCTGCCGGCGCTCTCCCTGAGCGAGTCGATGGTCAAGCCGACCACCATGCTGTACCGCAACTTCCTCGCGATGGAGACCGAGGAGCTGCTGCGCTCGCACCCGGTCGACGGCGCGGTGCTGATGGGCGGTTGCGACAAGACCACGCCGGGCCTGCTGATGGGCGCGCTGTCGATGGGGCTGCCGTGCATCTACCTGCCCGCGGGCCCGATGCTGCGCGGCAACTGGCGCGGCCACACGCTGGGCTCGGGCTCCGACGCGTTCAAGTACTGGGACGAGCGGCGCGCCGGTCGCCTGTCCGACGAGGCCTGGCACGAGATGGAAGCCGGCATCGCGCGCAGCCACGGCACCTGCATGACGATGGGCACCGCGGCGACGATGATGGGCATCGCCGAGGCGATCGGCATGACGGTGCCGGGCGCCAGCTCGATCCCCGCCGCCGACGCCAACCACGTCCGCATGAGCGCCGAGTGCGGCCGCCGCATCGTGCAGATGGTGTGGGACGACCTGACGCCGAACAAGCTGCTCACGCGCGACAGCTTCGCCAACGGCATCGCGGTGGCGATGGCCGAGGGCTGCTCGACCAACGCGATCATCCACCTGGTGGCGATCTCGCGCCGCGCCGGGCTGCCGGTGACGCTCGACGACTTCGACGCCGCCAGCCGCAGAGTGCCGGTGGTGGCCAACATCCGGCCTAGCGGCGACCGCTACCTGATGGAGGACTTCTACTACGCCGGCGGCATGCGCGCGCTGATGACACGCATTGCGCCGCACCTGAAGCTGAACGCGCTCACGGTCAACGGCAGGACGCTCGGCGAGAACATCGCCG
>DATIFD010000672.1:0-2258 GCA_035455385.1 Burkholderiaceae bacterium | reverse complement strand
CGAGCACAATGCGGCCCCGGGCATCCAGGAGGCGGCCGTGAAGGGCGACACCAAGGTCATCGAGTTCCTGAACAAGCAGCTCAAGCACGAGCTGACGGCGGTCAACCAGTACTTCCTGCACTCGCGCATGTTGAAGAACTGGGGCTTCGGTCGCCTGGCCAAGCACGAGTACGACGAATCGATCGAAGAGATGAAGCACGCCGACCACCTGGTCGAGCGCATCCTGATGCTCGAAGGGCTGCCGAACCTGCAAGACCTCGGCAAGCTGATGATCGGCGAGAGCGCGGTGGAGGTGTTGCAGTGCGACCTGAAGGTCGAGCAGGCATCGCAGAAGACGCTGAAGGACGGTATCGCGCACTGCGAGAGCGTGCGCGACTACGTGTCGCGCGAGGTGCTGGAGGAGATCCTCGAAGACACCGAAGAGCACATCGACTGGCTCGAGACGCAGATCGAGCTGGTGGGCAAGGTCGGCGAGCCCAACTGGCTGCAGTCGCAGATGGACGGTGGCGCGTCGAGCTGACGCCAGGAGGCCCCATGAACCAGACGCTGTTCGATCAAGGTCTGAAGACACGACGCGAGGTGCTCGGCGCCGAGTACGTCGACGCCGCGATCCAGAGCGCCGACGACTTCAACCGCCCGATGCAGGAGCTGGTGACGCAGTACTGCTGGGGCGACGTGTGGAACCGCCCGGGGCTCGACCGCCGCACGCGCAGCCTGCTCAACCTGGCGATGCTCACCGCGCTGAACCGGCCGCACGAGCTGAAGCTGCACGTGCGCGGCGCGCTGCGCAACGGCGTCACCAAGGACGAGATCCGCGAGGTGTTCCTGCAGGCAGCGATCTACTGCGGCGTGCCGGCGGCGATCGACAGCTTTCGCAACGCGCGCGAGGTGTTCAAGGAAAGCGGCGCCTGAGGTACCGCCGGGCCGTCCTTGCGCGGCCCGCCCGCAACGCGCCGCGGCGCGGCCTCAGCCGAACAGCTTGGTCGCGATCTGCGTGACGTGGCGGCCCTGGTACTGCGCCATGCCGAGCTCCTGCGCGCTGGGCATGCGCTCGCCCTTGCCGCCGGTGATGGTCGACGCGCCGTAGGGGCTGCCGCCCTTGATCTCGTCGAGGCCCATCTGCCGTGACTCGGCGTACGGCAGGCCGACGATGATCATGCCCTGGTGCAGCAGCGTGGTGTGAAAGCTCAGGATCGTGCTCTCCTGGCCGCCGTGCTGCGTGGCGCTGCTCGCGAACACCGAGCCCACCTTGCCCACCAGCGCGCCGCTGGCCCACAGCGCACCGGTCTGGTCGATGAAGCTGCGCATCTGCCCGGTCATGTTGCCGAAGCGCGTGCCGGTGCCGAAGATGATCGCGTCGTAGTTGGCCAGCTCGGCCGGCTGCGCGATCGGCGCCGACTGGTTCGACTTGCCACCGGCGGCCTTGAAGACGTCTTCGGGCACCGTCTCGGGCACGCGCTTCAGGTCGACCTTGGCGCCGGGGACGCTGCGCGCACCCTCGGCCACCGCGTTGGCCATCGCCTCGATGTGGCCATAGAAGCTGTAGTAGAGAACGAGAACCTTCGCCATGTGACCTCCTGGTGCTGCAAACCGCGATGCGAACGCCGATTCTGCGAACCGGCGCGCGGCGTTGGCGCGAATGCTTTGCACGCTGTATTCGCCGCGGCTGAATGGCCGCACGCCGGCGGCCGCGAAGGGCCGCAGCCCGCTGGCTTGCCTGCGCTTCACGCGGCGACGGCGTCGCAATGCGGAGCGCTCAGCTCCGCGCAAGCTGGCGCCGTCACCGGCGCCGAATCACGCGAGGTGTTGCCCGAAGAAGCGCAGCGTGCGGTCCCATGCCATGCGTGCCCAGGCGGCGTCGTATTGCGTGACGTCGATGCGGCGGGGCCCCTGCGCGTCTTCGTTGGCGAACGCATGGTGCGCGCGGTAGCGGTGGCCTTCGTAGCGCACCTTCGCCTCGCGCAGCTTGCCCTCGAGCGCGTCGACACCGGCAATCGCGAACGCGGCGTCCTGCGTGGCCCAGTGCGCCATCAGCGGAATCTTGATCTTGCCGGCATCGACGTACTCCAGCGGCGGGTAGCCATACCAGACGACGCCGGCATCGGCCTCGGGCACCATCGTCGAGGCCAGCACGGTGAGCGCGCCGCCCATGCAGTAGCCGGTGACGCCGACCTTGCCGCTGCCGAGCTTGGCCGCCTTGAGGTACTGCACCGCGCCGCGCACGTCGTTGGACGCCGCGTCGCCGAAGTTCAGGCTCG
>DATIFD010000671.1:0-2927 GCA_035455385.1 Burkholderiaceae bacterium | reverse complement strand
AACGCTTGCGAAACACCAGATCGCGGCTGGCGTGCCCGAGGCGCTCGCCGCGCAGTTCGAACTTGGTCAGCGGTCGATACGGCGGCCGCGGCGCAAAGCCATCGGTCGTGTTGACCAGGGTTGGCTCGTCGCTCAGCACCTGCAGCATCTGCTGTGCGTACGGCTCCCAGTCGGTGGCCAGGTGCAGCGTCGCACCGCTGGCCAGGCGCGAGGCCAGCAGCGACACGAATGGCGCCTGGATCAACCGTCGCTTGTGGTGACGCGTCTTCGGCCACGGGTCGGGAAACAGCACCAAGGCGCCGGCCAGGGACTGCGGCTCGATCATGTCGGCGAGCACCTCGACTGCATCGTTCTGCACGATCCGCACGTTTTGCAGCTGCAGCGCCTCGATCCGCCGCAGCAGCGCGCCGACACCCGGCGGGTGGACCTCGATGCCCAGAACGTCGACTTCCGGCGTCGCCGCTGCCATGCGTGCCGTCGCGTCGCCCATGCCGAAGCCGATCTCCAGGATCAGCGGCGCGCGACGACCGAAGACTGCCACCGCGTCGAGCGGGTGCCGCCGAAACGGCAGCACGAAACGCGGCGCCAGCTCGCGAAGCGCACGCTGTTGGCCGGGACCCATGCGGCCCGCGCGCAGGACGTAGCTGCGCACCCGCCGCGGCGCGTTCGCGTGGTGGGCCTCGGTCACCGCCGCACCGCTTGCGAGCCGGCACCCCGTGCCGCGCGCCGCGCCTCGAGCGTGGCCAACAACGTGTCGCGCAGGCGCTGGGCGTCGATCGGCTTGGTGAGGAAGTCGTTCATCCCGGCGGCCAGCGCCAGTTCGCGCTCGGAGGTCAGCGCCGCGGCGGTGAGTGCGATGATCGGCAGCGACTGCGGATCATGCCGCTCGCGCAGCAGCCTCGTGGCCTCGTAGCCGCTCATCACGGGCATCTGCACGTCCATCAGCACGACCTCGAAGGGAGTGCCCGAGCGCTCCGCCTGCGACACCGCCTCCAGCGCCTGCGCGCCGTCCGCAGCCTGCGACACGATGGCGCCCCAGTGTTCGAGCATCGCCACGGCGATCGTCATGTTGACCGGGTTGTCCTCGGCCATCAGCACGCGTGCGCCGGCCAGCACATCGGGGCAGCCTTCGTCACCGAAGCCGGTGGCCGGTGCATGCTCCATGGCGGCGTCGAGCGGCAACTCGGCCCAGAAGCGGCTGCCTTGCCCCGGCGTGCTGTCGACGCCAACCGTGCCGTGCATCAGGTTGGACAGTTCACGGCAGATCGACAGCCCGAGGCCGGTGCCGCCGAAGCGCCGGGTGGTCGATTGATCGGCCTGGGTGAACGGCGTGAAGAGCTGCTGCTGAACGCCGGGGTCGATGCCTGGACCGGTATCGCTCACCTCGACGCGCAGCCAGCCCGGGCGCGGTGCCGTCGCTGTCAGCCCGATGCGGCCGCGCTGCGTGAACTTCAGCGCGTTGTTCAGGTAGTTGGTCAGGACCTGCCGCAGCCGCACCGGATCGCCGATCGCCCGCCGCGGCAAGGCCGGGTCGACGGTCTGCTGGTAGACAAGGCCGCGCGCATCGGCCAGCGTGCCGTAGACGCGCCCCAGCGACTCGAACAGCGGCCCGACGTCGAACACGATGCGCTCGATGAGCAGCTTGCCGGCCTCGATCTTCGACAGGTCGAGCACGTCGGAGATCACGGCCGTGAGCGTCTCGGCGCTGTCGCCGATCTGCTCCAGGTATTGGCGACGCCGCCCCTCGTCGACCTCGGGCAGGCGCGCCAGCCGCGCCAGCCCGACCAAGCCATTGAGCGGGGTGCGGATTTCGTGGCTGGTGTTGGCGAGGAACGCGCTCTTGGCGCGGTTGGCGGCCTCGGCGTCGTCGCGCGCCTTGGCCAACGCCTGCTCGGTGCGCCGCCGCTCGGTGATGTCTTCGACGATCCAGATCGTGCCGCCGCGCATCGGATGCGACGGGTCGACCGCCTTGGCCAGCATGCGGCACCAGAAGCGCGTGCCGTCGCGACGCGACAATTCGCGCATGAGTTCCACCGGCTCACCGCGCGCCAGGCGTGGCCCGATCGTGGCGCCGATTTCGGCGTACTCCTCGTCGCTGGCCCACACGGCGCGCCCGGGCTGCCCGGCCAGCGTGCCGCGCTGCCAGCCGAGCATCAGCTCCAGAGCCGGGTTCGCCTGCACGAAGCGCTGTGCGCGGGTGAACCCGATGCCGAGCGACGCGTTCTGCAGCACCGCCTCGTGGGCCAACCGCGTGTGTTCGGTCTCCGAGATGTCGCGTCCGTTGAGCACCAGGAAGCGGCGTCCTTCGAGGTCGAAGTGCGCCGCCGACAGCATCAGCTGGAAGCGATCGCCCGAGCGCGACACGAACTCCTGCGGCCAGTCACTCACCGTGCCCCGGGTGCGCACCGCGTCGATGAAGGCCGCGCGTTCTGTTGGATCGGCCCAGACGCCTAGCTCGACCGCGGTGTGCCCAATGGCCTGCTCGCGCGTGAATCCGGTGAAGCGCGTGAAGGTGTCGTTGACCATCACGTAGCGGCCACTCTCGAAATCGGTCAGCGTGATCAGATCGGGGCTGGTGGCCACCAGGTGCGACAGCGTCGTTTCCGAGCGGCGCAGCGCTTCCTGCGCCGCGTGCAGCTCGGTGATGTCGTCGTAGATCGACAGCACTGCCGGCTGGCCATCGCCCTCGACGCGCGTGGCCGACGCGCGCAGCACCAAGTGGCGTCCGTCGCGCATCGTCCAGTGGTACACCGTGGGCATCATGTGCTCGCCGGCCAGCGCGGCGCGCTGGCGCTCGCGGGCGAACGCCTGCGCGTCGGCGTCGAGATGGTCCAGCACGTGCTTGCCCTTCATCGACGCGAGATCGGTGTAGCCGAACATCGCCACCGCAGCCGGGTTGGCGTCGACGACTTTCAGCTCCTGGTGGA
>DATIFD010000670.1:0-5997 GCA_035455385.1 Burkholderiaceae bacterium | reverse complement strand
GAGGCATCGAACACGGGGCCAAGGGTCTGCAGGGCACCCTCCTCCGGGGCCCCGCAGGCGTCACTTCTTCATCTCGTCCTTGGCCATCGTGTCCTTGGCCATCGTGTCCTTGGCCATCGCGTCGTGCGCCATCGCGTCCTTGGCCATGGTGTCCTTCTTCATCGCGTCCTTCTTGGCCATCGTGTCCTTCTTCATGGCGTCCTTGTGGGTGGCGTCCTTTGCCATCGCGTCCTTCTTCATCGCGTCGGGCTTGGTCATGCCGTCCTTGGCCATGGCATCGGTCGACATGGCATCCTTCTTCATTCCGTCCTTGGACATCTCGTTGTTCTTCATCGCATCCTGCGCGAGCACTTGCGTGCCGGCGGCAAGCAGGAAGCCGGAAACGATCGCGGCGGTGAGGTTCTTCATGGAGGTTCCTTGCAGAGACAGAGGTTGGGCGTCGCGAGCGACGCAAGGTCGTTCGTCGGACTTCTGGGCGCAGGTGCTCAGGATCCTCCGAACCAGTTGTAGCCCTGGTCTTCCCAGTAGCCACCCGGGTGGGTGTTGGTGACGAAGATGGCCTGGATGTGCTTCGGGTTCTTGTAGCCCAGCTTGGTGGGCATGCGCAGCTTCATCGGGTAGCCGTAGCGCGGCGGCAGCACCTGGCCGTCGTAGCTGAGCGCGAGCAGGGTCTGCGGGTGCAACGCGGTGGGCATGTCGATGCTGGTGTAGTAGTCGTCGGCGCACTTGAAGCCGACGTACCTGGCACTGAGGTCGGCGCCCACCCGACGCAGGAACGTCGCGAACGGCACGCCACCCCACTTGCCGATGGCGCTCCAGCCCTCGACGCAGATGTGGCGCGTGACCTGGTCGGTCTGCGGCAGCGCGTTCAACTCCGCCAGCGACCAGCGCCGCTTGTCGGCCACCAGGCCGGTCACCTCGAGGCGGAAGCTGTCGCCGTCGATCTCGCGCACCTCGTCTTCGCCGTAGTACGCGTTGAACGGGAACGGCCGCGTGATCATAGACTCCGGGTACGTCGGCGCGAGTCGCTTGGGATCGAACAGCCACGCCTGGACGTCGTCGTTGAGCACCGACACCCGCCGCAGCGCCGACTCGACGCCGTCGTCGTCGAGCAGCGAACAGCCGGTCAGCATCGACAGGCCGCCCAGCGTCAGCGTGCGCCCGAGGAAGGCGCGGCGCGACGGCTGATGCACGCGCGACAGCGCTTCCTTCAGCACGGTGTGGCCGTCTTTGCGCAGCAGCAAGCGTCTCATCGTCACCTCATCGACCGCGCAGCATCGCCAGCAGCGTGCGCGGCACCAGCATCACCAGGGTCAGGTGCACGGCGAGAAATCCCACCAGACCGGCCATCGCGAAGAAGTGCACCCGGCGAGCACCCTCGTAGCCACCCATCGCTTCGCGCAGCAGCGGGAACTGCACGGATTTCCACAGCACCAGCCCCGACAGCACCAGCACCGCCGTGTCGACAATCACGAACAGGTACGCCGCGCGCTGCACCGCGTTGTAGGTGTGCGGGTCGGCGTGCGACAGCCGGCCGCGCAGCGCCGCCCACAGGTCGGCCGCCAGCGCGCGCGGCGACAGCGGGAAGAACTTGCGCGCCAGTCGGCCGCTGGTCACGTTGAGCAGGAGGTAGACGATGCCGTTGCCCGCCAGCAGCCACATCGCCGCGAAGTGCCACAGCAACGCGCCGCC
This sequence comes from Burkholderiaceae bacterium, assembly GCA_035455385.1. Taxonomy (GTDB): domain Bacteria; phylum Pseudomonadota; class Gammaproteobacteria; order Burkholderiales; family Burkholderiaceae_C; genus JAEUPI01. The sequence goes on along the minus strand of DATIFD010000670.1, from coordinate 4,305 downwards.
GAGCCAGCCGCCGATCGTCGCGGCGCCCGGAAAGCGGAAGTCGAACAGCGGCGCCGCGTTGTAGACGCGCCAGCCGCTGAGCACCAGCACGAAGAAGGCGGTGGCGTTGATCCAGTGCGTGACACGCAGCCACGCGGGATGGATCGACACCGGCGGCGCGGTGGCGGGTCGCGGGAGGGCATGCGCTTGCATGCACTTCAGTCGCACGCGGATCCGCGTTCTTACATCGGACCCGGGAACGACGCCGTCCCGGACGGACGCCGGCCGCGGCGGCTTGAACCGAACGCGCAGCGCCACCGGCACGCGCGGCTCTCGCCAGAGAGCGCGCGGCGGCGGCTCACCCGGTCGCACGCATGTGGACCAGTGGAAAGGGCCGCCCCTGCCCATCGACGGGGGAGCGACCTACCACGCGAAATCCGCGGGCGGCATAGAAACCGATCGCTTCGGGGTTCTGCTCGTTCACATCGACGTGCAGAGCCCCCCGGATCCGCCTGGCGTGCTCGACGAGCATCGTGCCCCCACCGCGGCGCAGGTGTTCGGGCGCGATGAACAACGCATCGATGCCGTTGGCAGACAACCCCATGAATCCGATCGGCGTGCGATCGTCGACGCAGAGGACCCAGATCTCCTCGAGCCCGGGCAGCGCCTGGTTGCGCACCAGCGGCAGCAGTTCCTGGATGTCCGACTCGGTCAGGAAGCGGTGCGTCGCGCGCACCGAGCGCAGCCAGATGTCCACCAGGACGCCGAGTTCGTCCGATCTGGATCGACGGATCTCCACCGTTGGCAACCTTGCCCTACCCGGCCTGCAGCCGCTGGCGCTGGAGCTTCCTGCACATCGCGACGCGGTTCGTCAGGCCGCGCTCCGCCTCGCCGCGAAGCGCGTCGGCGAGATGGGCGGGCGCCGCCGCGGGCGAGATCACCGCGAAGCCGTGCTTCGCGTAGAACGGAGCGTTCCACGGCAGGTGAAGGAAGGTTGTCAGCGTGGCGGCGCGACAGCCGAGCTCCCTGGCAGCCGCGCAGGCGTGCAGCAGCAGCCGCGTCCCGATGCCCCTGCGGCCATGGCTCGGCCGCACATCCATTTCGGCAATGTGCAGGCAGCAGGCGTGCCTCTCGCACATCACGAAGCCGACCGGTCCGGCCCCGCGAAGGTCGGCGACCCACAACAGCGACGCGGCCACGCTCTGCGCCAGCCGCGCCCTCGGCAACGGCTGCGCTGCCTGCGGCGGCAGCAGCGACGGCGGAAACATGGCAGCCGTCTCGCGCTCGATCATCTCGAGGTGCGACAGGTCCGCCAGCGTGCCGGCACGAATGCGAACTTGACCGACGAGGCCACCGGCGCGCGTCGGACTGCGGTGCCTCAGGGATTCCACTGGGCGCACTCCAGCACGGTTCGGTAGCCGTCCGCGTCCTCGAACGTTCGTCCCCTCACATCCCAGTACGGATTGAACGACGCAACAGCCCTGAATCCGGCCGCGAGCATGCTGTCGCAAAGGTCCGCCCACTCCCGCGGTTCCGGCACGTAGAGCACGACCACGTCCTCCGGCGACGACGCGGGAACGGCCGGTTCGGCGCTGCGCGTGAACTCGAAATGGTAGGCGGCGTCGGGCACGCCGAGCATCACGCCATCGAAGCCCGCGTGGCCCTGGAAGCTGCCAAGCAGGTGCAGACCGAGACCGCGGCGATACATCGTCGCGGTCGTCAGCAGATCGCGCACGGGCCTGGCGATTCGAAGGTGGTGCGACACGATGAGAGGGGCGCAAAACCGCCGAAGGCCACGCGTCAGGTCGCAGCCAAGCCGACCGCAGCGGCCGGCAGCCCCTCCACCGCCGCCGCCGCGGTGAGCGAACCGTCCGCGTCGATACCGAACGACGAGATCGTGCGGCTGCCGCCGTTGCGAACGAAGACGTGGCGCCCGTCGCTCGAGATCGCCGTGTCGGCGGGCGCCGAACCGGCGCCGGTGGTGCCGGCCACCGCGGCCGCGAGTTCGATCCGGCCGTCGCCCAGCACCCGATAACTGCTCACCGAACCGCTGCCCGTGTTGGCGACGAAGGCGAATCGACCGTTGGGCGTGATGGCGACCCAGCATGCCGAGCCCTGCGTGTCGCGCACCGATGCGCTGACCACCAGCGGTCGTGCCGCGGCGTCCTGGCCGAATCGATACGACGACACCGTGCTCGCTCCCGCAGCACCGCCTTCGGCCTCGGTCACCACCAGGCGGTTGCGTCGGTTGAACGCAAATCCGAAAGGCGTCTGTCCGGGCGACGGGGTGACCAGCGGCGCACCGATGCCGCCGTCGGGATTCACCGGGTAGCTCGTCAGTCGGTTCGTGTTCTTCTCGGTCACGACCAGCACGTCGCCGTCGTCGCTCAGGCCAACCTGGGCGGGGGCTGCGCCGCCGGCCACCGACAAGCCGCGAACGCCTCCCTGCACGGGTTCGAGCTCGCCGCGCACGTTGCGCAGACCCGCCACGTTGCCGGAGCCGCCGTCGTTCAGCACGTAGACGAGCCCGTTGCGCTCGGTGACGCTGATCGGATGAAGGCCTCCGGCGTCGACGACGGCCAGCAGGTGAAGGGCCCGCTCGCCGACGCCGAACACTGAAAGGGAATGGCTCCCCGCGTTCACGACGAACAGGTAGAGGCCGTCGTCGCTGAGGGTCACGGCACCCTGTGATCCCAGGCCGGCGCCGTCGCCCAGGCCACCGGTCGCGTGCCTGCCGCGCAGGTTCAGCGATCCGTCACGACCGCGCGCATAGACGATCAGCTCGTTCCCGTCGACGGCGTTGCTGCTGGTGAACACCAGGCCGGGCACGAGGTGGTCGTCGTCATCGGGTCGCGCCCTGGCGGGCTTAGCGGCGAACGACGCAATCGTGAAGGCAAGGCTCAGCGGACCGAGCGTTCGGCGGCGAATGGGATTCATGCGATCTCCTGATCGGGTTGGGTTGAAGTGCTGGCAGCGGTGCAGGCGGCTACGCGGGTGGCTGTCGACGGCCACCTCAGAAGAAGTACTGGGCAGAGGCCTGCACGCGGTTCAGGCGCCCGCTGGAGCCGTCGGTGGTCTCGCGGCGCGCGAGCAGGTACTCCAGGCCGAGGTTTGCCTGCTTGACCGGACTCCAGATGACGTTCAGGTGCGCGGATTGCGCTTCCTTGTTGACGCTGCCGGCGGTGCCCGCGCCGTTGTTCGCGTGCAGCGAAGAAAGGGCCAGCGTGCTGCGCAGCGTTGCGCTCCAGTAGTGCCGGTACGACACCGCGGCGACCCACTGGCTCGGCAGCGACACGCTGCCCTCGGTGTCGAGGATGCCGTCGCTGAAGAATCCCACCGTGTAGCGGCCCAACGCGTTGCCCTGGTAGACAGAGAACCTCGCGTCATCCAGGCTGCCGAACGGGACGACGCCGTTCACCCCGATGCCGTAGCCCCACTTCTCGGTCTGGCTGGCGGGTGCGGACGCCGAGTCCACCCGCACCTGGCGGATCAGGCCCGCCAGCGAGTACTTGCCGAAGCTGGTCGGCCACTGCAGGTTTGCCGCGATGTCCGGGAAGCGATCGTCGTCCGCCCGAAACGATGTGCCATCGGGGAGCGCCACCACGCTCTCGGGGTTCTCCAGCGCGATCGCCCACTGCCCGTTGGCGAGCGGCTGTGTCCACCGCACCTGCGCCTGGCGCGCGAAGATCTGGCCGGCGGGCCCGCCGAAGTCCAGCGTCTCCGGGTACGCCGACGGATCCGAGAAGGTGGTCCACGTCTGGCCGGCGAGGAAGTTGCCGAGCGTTCCGTACGCGTGGCGCACGCGCAGCCCGTGCGAGTTGCTCACCGACTCGTTGCCCGACGTGCCGAAGAGGTCGAACTCGAGATACGTACCCAGGCCGCCCACCGGGGTGGGGGTATCGGTCTTGAAGAACAGGCGCGACTGGCGGGCGTGCAGCTTGATCTGATTGCGTTCATTGGCGCCGGCGTTGGGACCCACCGGCACCGAGCCGGCCTCGTATTGCTGGTCGGCCGTGCTGTTGACGCCTGCGCTCTTGTCGCTGTAGATCGCGTCGAGCTTGACGTAGCCGCCCAACGTGATGGATGTGTCGGAATCGGGCAGCTTGAACGACCCCTTGGTGGCGCCGGCCAGCACAGCGCCCGAGGCATTGGCGTCGCGCGTGGCCGCCGACGCCGGCCGCTTCTCGAGTTCCGCGATCTTTCGTTGCAGGTCGTCGACCTGCGTCTTCAGGTCACCGAGTTCGTCGGCCCTGGCGTGTGCGGCGAGGCCGAACCAGGTCGATGCGATGGCAAGCCCGATCGCATGCAACCTCAGTTGCGATGAAT
>DATIFD010000669.1:0-2315 GCA_035455385.1 Burkholderiaceae bacterium | reverse complement strand
CTGCGCTCAAGATCCACTTCGAGGATCGTCGAGCTCGACCAGCGCGGCGTCGGCGTTGGGCGCGGTGTAGATCGGGCGCAGGTCGCGCGCGACAGCCTTGCGGTCCTTGTAGGACACGAAGCGCATGCTGTTGCGGATCTCGTGCACGATGCGGTTCTGTCCGATCAACTGTGTGTGGTCCCGGATGACCGACCGGCCCGTGGGGGCCAGAGAGGAGTCATCCGATGACCGAGGTGGTGCGGGGAGCGCCGGCGCTCAAGGACCGGTGCGTGCAGAAGGGCAGGTCGTTGCGGGCGCCGGGCAGGTTGCCTGACGAGGTGCTCGAGCGCCTGGACGGGCTGTTTCCGCGCGCGGCGCTGGAGGAGTTGGTGGCCGAGATGGATTCGCAGGACATCGTCGGGCCCGGCGGGTTGATCACGCAGTTGGCCGGCCGCGTCGTCGAGGCGGCGCTGGCGGCAGAGCTAACGGCGCATCTGGGCTACGAGCACGGGCAGATACCGCCGGGCGCCAATGAGCGCAACGGCGGCACGCCAAAGACGCTCAAGACGGATCTGGGGCCGGTGCGGGTCAGCACCCCGCGTGACCGCGACGCAAGCTTTGCGCCGCGGCTGGTTGCCAAGCGACAGACCCGGCTGGCGGGATTGGACGAGCGCATCATCGACATGTACGCGGGCGGCATGAGCGCGCGCGACATCGCCGTGCACATGACCGAGCTCTACGGCGTCGACGTCGGGCGCGACACGATCAGCCGCGTGACCGCCGCCGTGCAGGCCGACATCGACGCTTGGCGGAGCCGGCCGCTGGAGCGCGTCTACCCGATCGTCTACTTCGACGCGCTGCGCGTGAAGATCCGCAAGGACCGCAGCGTGATCGCGCGCGCCTGCTATCTGGCGATCGGCGTCACGCTCGACGGCGAGCGCGAGGTGCTCGGGATCTGGTGGCAGGACGAGGAGGGCGCCCGCTTCTGGCTGGCCGTCCTCAACGACCTCAAAGAGCGCGGCGCCGGCGACATCCTGATCGCCTGCGTCGACGGGCTCACCGGATTTCCCGAGGCGATCGAGGCGGTCTACCCCGACACCTGGGTGCAGACCTGCATCGTGCACTATGCCGACGCGCGCGTTATGCCGACTGGCGTGAGAACGTCCTGCTCAGGGCGGGAGGGGGTGAGATTAGGTCGGCATAATCACAGCGCGTCGAGGAACGCGAGGACGCGGTCGGTGGGCCGGTAGCGGCCCGGCTTGGCGGATGGCGGCGTGGTGCGGTCGAGAGCCTTCTGTTTGATGGCGAGGTCGGCGTGCAGGTGGATGCGGGTGGTCTGGATCTGCTCGTGGCCGAGCCACAGTGCGATCACGGTGGTGTCGACACCGGCCTGCAGGAGACGCATCGCGGCGGTGTGGCGCAGCACGTGCGGCGTGACCGTCTTGGTGGCGAGTGACGGGCAGGGTGATGCAGCCGCGGCGGCGTGTTTGGCCAGGCGGTGTTCGAGGGTGTCTCGGCTGAGCTTGCGGCCGGTGCTGGTGCAGAACAGCGGGTCGTCCGGCCGGCCGTGGCGTTCCTGGGTCCAGGCGCGCATGATCGTGACGGTCTGCTTGGTCAGCGGCGTGATGCGCTGCTTGCGGCCCTTGCCGACGGTGCTGACGTGCGCGCCGACGCCGAGGCGCAGGTCGCCGCAGGTCAGGCCGATCAGCTCGCTGGCGCGCAGCCCGGTCTGGGCGGTGAGCAGCATCAGCGCGTGGTCGCGGCGGCCGATCCACGTCGACTGGTCGGGGGCGTCGAGCAGTGCCTGGAGCTCGGGGTCGGTGAGAAAGGTGACGAGCGCTTGGTCGTGGCGTTTGGTCGGGATCGCCAGGACGCGTTGGATCGTGGCGGCGTGCTCGGGATGGCGCAGCGCGGCGTAGCGAAACAGCGAGCGGATTGCGGCCAGGCGCGCGTTGCGGGTGCGGATCGTGTTGCCGCGCTCGTGCTCGAGGCGATCCAGGAACGCGCCGATGAGCGGCGCTTGGAGGTCCTCGATGTCGAGCTCGCTGGGCGCCTTGCCGCAGCGCTCGGCGGCGAACGCCAGCAGCAGCCGGATCGTGTCGCGGTAGGCGGCGATCGTGTGCGCACTGGCCTGGCGCTGGCTGGTCAGCCGCTCGGTGAAGAACGCCTGCAGCGTCGGTGCCAGTAGGCTCATCGCGCAGCTTCCTCGACGCGCTCGAGTCGCTCGGCGGCGAGCGCGAGCAGCTCCGGCGCGGCCTGCAAGTACCAGTATGTGGATCCGGGGTTGACGTGCCCGAGGTAGGTGCATAACAGCGCGATTCGGGCCTGAATGTGCT
>DATIFD010000668.1:0-5932 GCA_035455385.1 Burkholderiaceae bacterium | reverse complement strand
CACGGCTGCGTCTCGTCATCGATGCCGCACCAGAGCGATCTGCTGTTCCAGGCCTTTCACATGCCGATCGTCGCGCCAGCCAACGTGGCCGAGTACCTCGAGTTCGGGCTCTACGGCTGGGCGCTGTCGCGTTACTCGGGCAACTGGGTCGGCATGACGGCGTTGTCCGAGGTGGTGGAAAGCGGCGCCACCGTCGACCTCGATGCGGTTGGCCGGCGTGTCGACGCCTGGCGCGATGCCGACGCCGTGCGCGCCGCTACTGGACACGCGCCGCCGGCCGACGGGCTGCACTATCGCTGGCCCGACCTGCCGAGCCTGCGCATCGAGTCGCGGCTGCACGACAAGCTCGCGGCGGCGCGCGCGTTCGCGCAGGTGAATTCGATCGATCGCGACGTCATCGTGTCGCCGCAGGCGAGCCTGGGGCTGGTCACCTGCGGCAAGGCGCACTACGACCTGATGGAGGTGCTGCGCCGGCTGGAGATCACGCCGTCGATGCTCGCCGCCGCCGGCGTGCGGCTGTACAAGGTGGGCCTGTCGTTCCCGATCGAGACCACGCGCATGCTGGCCTTCGCGCGCGGCTTGAAGGAGATCCTCGTCGTCGAGGAGAAGGCCCCGGTGGTCGAGACGCAGCTGCGCGACCTGTTCTACAACGCGCCGCCCGATGCACGGCCGGTGATCGTCGGCAAACGGGATGCGTCGGGTCAGCCGCTGGTGTCGGCGCTCGGCGAGCTGCGGCCGTCGCGGCTGATCGAGATCGTCGCACACTGGATCGCGCGTCACTTTCCGGGCGACCGCACGCTCGGCGACCACCTGCAGCACGTGCGCGACTTCACGCCGCCGGAGCTGCTGTCCAACGCAGGCGATGCGGTCAAGCGCGTGCCGTACTTCTGCGCCGGCTGCCCGCACAACACCAGCACCCGCGTGCCCGAGGGCTCGCGCGCGCAGGCGGGCATCGGCTGCCACTTCATGGCCGCCTGGATGGGCCGCGAGACCGAAGGCGTGATCCAGATGGGCGGCGAGGGCGTCGACTGGGTCAGCCACTCGATGTTCACCAAGGTGCCGCACGTATTCCAGAACCTCGGCGACGGCACCTACTGGCACTCGGGCTACCTGGCGATCCGCCAGGCGGTGGCGTCGAAGGCGACGATGACCTACAAGATCCTGTTCAACGACGCGGTCGCGATGACCGGCGGCCAGCCGGTCGACGGCGTGATCAGCGTCGACCGCATCGCGCGCCAGGTCGAGAGCGAAGGCGTCAGGAAGGTCGTCGTGGTCAGCGACGACATCGCCAAGTACGACGCCCAGCACCACCTCTATCCGAAGGGCACCGAGTTCCACCCACGAGAAGAGCTCGACGCGGTGCAGCGCCGTCTGCGCGCGATCGAAGGCGTCACGGTGCTGATCTACGAGCAGACCTGCGCGGCCGAGAAGCGCCGCCGGCGCAAGAAAGGCGAGCTGGTCGATCCGGCGCGGCGCATCGTCATCAACGACCGCGTCTGCGAAGGCTGCGGCGATTGTTCGGTGCAGAGCAACTGCGTCGCCGTGCTGCCGCTGGACACGCCGCTGGGCCGCAAGCGGCAGATCGATCAGAGCAGCTGCAACAAGGACTACTCGTGCGTCAAGGGCTTCTGCCCCAGCTTCGTCGGCGTGCTCGGCGGCTCGCTGCGCAAGAAGGCGGGCGCGCTGGAGGGCGGTGCCGAGGCGTTCGAGCGCCGCGTCGCGGCGCTGCCGCTGCCGGCTGCGCACGAGTGGACCGGGCCGTACGACCTGCTGGTCACCGGCGTCGGCGGCACCGGCGTGGTGACGGTCGGCGCGGTGATCGCGATGGCGGCTCACCTCGAAGGCAAGGCGGCCAGCGTGCTCGACTTCATGGGCTTCGCGCAAAAGGGCGGCTCGGTGCTCAGCTTCGTGCGCTGGGCCGACCGGCCCGATCGGCTGAACCAGGTGCGCATCGACACGCAGCAGGCCGACGCGGTCCTCGCCTGCGACCTGGTGGTCGGCGCCTCGCCGGAGGCGCTGCAGACCGTGCGCCACGGCCGCACGCGCGTGCTGGCCAACGTGCACGAGGTGCCGGTGGCCGAATCGCTGCACAACCCCGACGCCGACCTGCGCGTGAGCGCGCTGCTGGACAAGCTGCACTTCGCGGCCGGCAAGGATCGCGTCGAGACCTTCGACGCGCAGGCGCTGGCGCAGGACTTCGTCGGCGACACCATCGTGGCCAACATCCTGGCGCTCGGCTACGCCTGGCAGCGCGGTCTGGTGCCGATGAGCCTGGCGGCGCTGCACCGGGCGATCGAGCTGAACGGCGTCGCGGTGCGCGCCAACCTGCTCGCGTTCTCGCTCGGCCGTCTGGCGGCAGCCGACCCGGCCGCCTGCGAGGCGCTGCGCGGTGGCGCCGCCGCGAGCGAGGCGACCGGGCGCATCGAGACCGTCGAATCGCTGCTGGCGCGCGGCGTCGAGCACCTCACCGGGTATCAGGATGCCGCCTACGCGCGGCGCTATGCCGAGCATGTGCGCCGCGTGCAGGCGGCCGAGGCGCAGCTTGGCGGCGACGCCAGCCTGCCGTTCACGCGCGCGGTGGCGGCGAGCCTGCTCAAGCTGATGGCCTACAAGGACGAATACGAGGTGGCGCGCCTGTACAGCGACGGACGGTTCCGCCAGTGGCTGAGCCAGCAGTTCGACGGCGACGTCCGGCTCGAGTTCTACATGGCGCCGCCGCTGCTGGCCCGCGGCGTCGGTGGGGAGCCGCCGCGCAAGATGCGGTTCGGCGGCTGGCTGCTGCCGCTGCTGCGTGTGCTGGCGCACGGCAAGCGCCTGCGCGGCGGCACGCTCGACGTCTTCGGCCGCACCGACGAGCGCCGCCTGGAGCGCGCATTGATCGACCAATACGCCGCGCGCATCGACGAGTTGCTGCCGCAGCTGCAATTGCAGTCGCTCGCGTTGGCGTGCGAGATCGCGCGGCTGCCGCTGGCGATGCGCGGCTTCGGCCACGTCAAGATCGCCAACGTCGCGCTGGCGCGCGCGCGCGAGGCCGAGCTGCTGCATCGGCTCGACCCGCAGCGCTACCCGCGGCCGCCGGCTGCGGCGCAGGCCGGGCAGCTGCGCGGCATCGCGGTGGTGGCGCGCTGACGGCGGCGTGCCGCGCGGCAGTGCGCCGTGCGAAAGCTGGCGGATGCGCCGCGGGTCCTGGCCGGCCCACCGGCTGTGGTAGAACGTGGCGGCCGCGTGGTCGTCGAGCGGCGCTTCGAGCATGCAGAACTTCAAACCCGTTGCTTTCAATCCCTATGGTCGCAAGCGCTCGGCATGGCGTCTGCCGGGCTGGCTGCTGTGGTTGCTGACCGGGGCCGTCGCCGGTGCGGCCGGCGTCATCGTGGTGCAGCAGCGCGTGCTGCCGCCGCGGCTGTCGGCCGCGGAGGGTGCGAGCCTGCGCGAACAGCTGGTGCAACTCGAGCAGGAGCGCGATCGCCTGCGCAGCGACCTGGCGGCCACCACGCAGCGGCTCGAAGCCGTTGCCACCGAGCGCAAGGCGGTGGCCGACGAGCTGGCGGCCGACCGCGAGCGCACCAAGAATGCCAGGGCCGATCAGGAGTTCCTGATCGCGTCGCTGCCGCCCGATCCGCGCGGCGGGGTGGTCGAGGTGCGGGCCGCGCGGCTTGTCAAGCAGCGCAACGCGCTGAACTACGAGGTGCTGCTCACGCGCGCCAAGGGCGGTGAGACGCCGCTGGCCGCGGTGATGCAGTTTGTCGTCAAGGGTCTGGCCGGCGGCACCGAACGCCACATCACGATGGAGCCGATCAAGGTGCAGGTGGCCAGCAGCCAGAGCCTGCGCGGCAGCATGCCGCTGCCCGACGCCTTCAACCCGAAAGAGACGACCATCAACGTACTCGACCGCATCGGCGGCAAGCAGCTGGGCATGCGCGTGATCGTCGTGCAGTGAGCGGCGACGTCGGCCATCGCGCGATGGTCGGCGGCGCCGGCCGAGCCGTCAAAATGGCAGCCGAGCGCAGGCCATGACAACCGCCGAAGAGCCCCGTGCCCTGTTGCGAGCGCTGTTCGACGCCGCGGTCGCGCGCGCGCAGCCAGCGCAGGTGATGCAGCACTTCCTGCCGCCGCCGCCCGATCCACGCCGAGGGGGGCGCACGCTGGTGGTCGGTGCCGGCAAGGCCGGTGGCGCGATGGCTGCCGCGCTCGACGCGCTGTGGCCGCGCGAGGCGCCGCTGTCGGGCCTGGTGGTCACGCGCTACGGCCACGTGCCGGCCGCGCTGCGCGAGCGGCCGGGGCGCATCGAGGTGGTCGAGGCGTCGCATCCGGTGCCCGACGAAGCCGGGCAGCGCGCTGCGCAGCGCATCGCCGCGTCGACGCAAGGGCTCAGCGCCGACGACCTGGTGCTGTGCCTGATCTCCGGCGGCGGCTCGGCGCTGCTCAGCCTGCCTGCCCCGGGGCTGACGCTGGAAGACAAGCAGCGGATCAACCAGGCGCTGCTGGCCAGCGGCGCGGCGATCGACGAGATGAATTGCGTGCGCAAGCACCTGTCAGCGATCAAAGGCGGACGGCTGGCGGCTGGCTGCGCACCGGCGCGCGTGGTGACGCTGCTGATCAGCGACGTGCCGGGCGACGACCCGTCGATCATCGCCAGCGGCCCCACGGTGCCCGACGCCACCACCTGTGCCGACGCGCTGCGCATCCTGGCGCGCTACGACATCGCGATTCCGCCGGCTGCGCGGGCCGGGCTCGACAGCGGTGCGTTCGAGACACCGAAGCCCGGCGACCCGCGCTTCACCGGCCATCAGGTGCACCTGATCGCCACGCCGCTGCAGAGCCTGGAGGCGGCGGCCGCGCTGGCGCGCGAGCGCGGGCTCGATGCGCACATCCTGAGCGACGAGATCGAAGGCGAGTCGCGCGAAGTGGGCAAGGTGCACGCCGCGCTGGCCCGCGCGGTGCGGCGCCGCGGCCAGCCGTTCGCGCGGCCGTGCGTGATCCTGAGCGGCGGCGAGACCACGGTCACCGTGCGCGCCGGGGCCGGGCGCACCGGCCGGGGTGGCCGCGCCACCGAGTTCCTGCTCGGCTGCGCGATCGCGCTGCAGGGCGAGCCCGGCGTCTGGGTGCTGGCGGCCGACACCGACGGCATCGACGGCGTCGAGACCAATGCCGGCGCGGTCGTCGTGCCGGAGACGCTCGCGCGCGCCGCGGCGCAGGGGATGAAGGCGGCCGACCACCTCGACCGCCACGACGCGTACTCGTTCTTCGAGCGGCTCGGCGATCTGGTGGTGACCGGTCCGACGCTGACCAACGTCAACGACTTCCGCGCGCTGCTGGTGCTCTGACGGGGCACGCGCCGCCTGCGCTGCGCGCGCCGCAGGCTCACGCGCCGGGGCGAGCGGCGTCGCGACCCGCGCCCATCTCGCGCTCGCCGAGCGCGCCGCGAGCGCCGGCCTCGCGCATCGGCGCCAGCAACGCCTCCAGGTCGTCGAGCGCGGCGAACACGCCGAGCGTGCCGGCGTGCAGCGCGCGTGCCGCCTCGGTGGGCAGCATGCGGCGGCCGTCGCAGCGAAACAGCGGCACCCCCAATGCGTCGGACAGCTTGCGCAGGTGGCCCGACACCGTGGGCTGGGCCATGTGCAAGGCCATCGACGCCTGGGTCACCGAGCCCAGTCGCATCACCGCGTCGAAGGCCGCCAGCTGCGGCAACGTGCCGTGCCGCAGGTAACGTCGCAGTCGCTTGTGTTCCATCATCGGTCGCACCTCGAACCCGTTGCGACGCTGCCACCGCGGGCGGCAGCGCCTGTTCAGGTGGCCGGCCTGGTGCGCGCGCGAACCAAGGACCGATGCCACCTCCCGTGGCAAAGGTCTCGTTCGGCGACTCGAGGGCATCGAGTGCTCGGACACCGGAGCCTGTTGCCAGGCTCGAACTGACGGTGTGCCGGCAGTGGCG
>DATIFD010000667.1:0-7848 GCA_035455385.1 Burkholderiaceae bacterium | reverse complement strand
AGCTCGTGGCATGCGTTGCTGACACGCATTCGCGAGAAGAGCGCGTCACCGGCGCTGCGAGCGTGATCGCGGTCAGCACGCGACCGGCATGGCGGGCGCTGTTGACGCACCATGCGCACATCGGCAATGCGCACCTGCGCGACCTGTTCGCCGCGGACCCGGAGCGCGGGACCCGCTGGACGGTCGAAGCCGCCGGCCTGTACCTCGACTACTCGAAGAACCGCATCGACGACGAGACCGTCGCGCTGCTGGCCGCGCTGGCACGTGATTGCGGCCTGCCCGAGCGCATCGCCGCGATGTGTCGTGGCGACGTGATCAACACCACCGAACGGCGCGCGGTGCTGCACACGGCCCTGCGTGCACCCGCGAGCGAGCGGCTGTGGGTGGATGGCGTCGACGTCGTGCGCCAGGTGCATGCGGTGCTGGAGCGCATGGCCGCCTTCAGCGAGCAGATCCGCAGCGGCGCCTGGCGCGGATACACCGGCCAGCGCATCCGCCATGTGATCAACATCGGTATCGGCGGATCCGATCTGGGCCCGGCGATGGCGTACGAGGCGCTCAAGCACGACAGCCAGCGCGACCTGGACATGAAGTTCGTCTCCAACGTCGACGGCACCGCGCTGGCCGAAGCCACCCGCGGCCTGGACGCGGGGCAGACGCTGTTCATCGTCTGCTCCAAGAGCTTCCACACCCTGGAGACGCTGACCAACGCGCGCGCCGCGCGCGCCTGGAGCCTGCGGCAGCTGCGTGACGAGGCCGCGATCGCGCGGCACTTCGTCGCCGTCTCGACGAACGCCGAGGCGATCGCCGCATTCGGCATTGCGCCCGAGCAGATGTTCCCGCTGTGGGACTGGGTTGGCGGCCGCTATTCGATGGCATCGGCCATCGGCCTGTCGACCATGATCGCCATCGGCCCCGAGCGCTTCTGCGACATGCTCGCCGGCATGCGCGCGCTGGACGAGCACTTCCTGCATGCGCCGATCGAACGCAACATGCCGGCCCTCATGGGCCTGCTGGCGGTGTGGAACAACGACTTCCTCGGCGCCAGCACCCAGGCGGTTCTGCCCTACGATCAGTTCCTGTCGCGCTTTCCGGCCTACCTGCAGCAGTTGACGATGGAAAGCAACGGCAAGCACGTCACGCGCGACGGGCAGCCTGTGGGCTGCCAGACATCCCCCATCGTCTGGGGCGAACCAGGCACCAACGGGCAGCACTCCTTTTATCAGCTGCTGCATCAGGGCACGCGGCTGGTGCCTTGCGATTTCATCGGCTTTGGCCAAAGCGCGGACCCGAGTCGAATCAAAGTCAGCGAGGGCCACCGCGTCGACAGCCAGCACGACCTCCTGATGGCCAACCTGTTCGCCCAGGCCGAGGCGCTGGCCTTCGGCAAGACGGTTGACGAGGTCTGCGCCGACGGCGTCCCTGAAGCCCTCGTGCCGCACCGCGTGTTCGAGGGCAACCGGCCCAGCAACACACTGCTGGCGCGCCAGCTGACGCCGCACACGCTGGGCGCGCTGGTGGCGCTGTACGAGCACAGCGTGTTCACGCAGGGGGTGATCTGGGGAATCGATTCCTTCGACCAGTGGGGCGTCGAGCTCGGCAAGGTGTTGGCCGAACGCACCGCCGCCGAACTGGCCGACACCGACAACCCGGCGCCGGCGCACGACGGCTCGACCAACGCGCTGATGCAGCGCTACCGCCAACTGCGAGAGGAACGCGCGTGACCGGCCCCGAAAACCAAGACCTCGACCTGCTGTGCATCAACACACTGCGCACGCTGGCCATCGACCAGGTGCAAAAGGCGAACTCCGGCCACCCGGGCACGCCGATGGGCGCGGCACCCACCGCCTATTGCCTGTGGCAGCGCTTCCTGCGCTTCGACCCCGGAGACGCCGCATGGCCCGATCGCGACCGCTTCGTGCTGTCGGTCGGCCACGCCTCGGCGCTGCTGTACGGCCTGCTGCACCTGTGTGGCGTCAAAGCGGCCACGAGCCGGGATCGAATGCGCAGCGGCTTGGCTGTCACGATGGCTGATCTGCAGAGTTTTCGACAGGCCGGCAGCCGCTGCACCGGGCACCCCGAGCATGGCTGGACCACCGGCGTCGAGACCACGACCGGGCCACTGGGACAGGGCGTGGCCACCAGCGTGGGCATGGCGATCGCGCAAGCCTGGTTGGCCGCCACCTACAACCGCCCCGGCTTCACGTTGTTCGATCACCGGGTGTTCGCGCTGGCCGGCGACGGCGACATGATGGAGGGCCTCAGCGCCGAAGCCGCATCGCTCGCCGGACACCTCAAGCTCGATAGGCTGTGCTGGATCTACGACTGCAACCACATCAGCATCGAAGGCTCGACCGCCCTCACCTTCACGGAGGACGTCGGCGCGCGCTTCGCAGCCTGTGGCTGGCAGGTGTTGCAGGTGGCCGACGCGAATGACATCGAGGCAACGGCTCGCTGCCTGCAGACTTTCGAAGACACGCGCGATCGCCCGACCCTCATCGTCGTGCGAAGCCACATCGGCTACGGCGCGCCGCACAAGCAAGACAGCGCCGCCGCCCACGGCGAGCCGCTGGGCGCGCAAGAGGCGCGCGCGGCCAAGCAGAGCTATGGCTTCGACCCCGACGCCCACTTTGCCGTGCCCGCTGGCGTACGCGAACACTTCGCTGCGCATTTCGGCCTGCGCGGCGCCGGCGCGCATGAGGCGTGGCGAGCCCGCCTCTCGGCCTACCGCGCCCACCACCCCGCGTTGGCCGCGCAGCTCGACTGCATGCAGCGTGGCGAGCTGCCGGAGCAGTGGGACGCCAGTCTGCCGAGCTTCGACACCGACGCCAAAGGCTTGGCCACTCGGGACGCGTCGGGGAAAATGCTGAACGCGATCGCCGCCCGCATGCCTTGGCTACTGGGCGGTGCCGCCGACCTGGCGCCTTCGACCAAGACGCCATTGACGTTCGACCTCGCTGGGGCTTTCGAACCGTCTTCGGTCGATGGCCATGCTGCCGGCATCAGTCCCAGCATCACCCCGGTGGGCCCGGCGGGCCGCAACTTCCACTTCGGAATCCGCGAACACGCGATGTGCGCGGTGGCCAGCGGCATGGCACTGGCCGGTCTGCGCCCGTTCGTGGCCAGCTTCTTCGTGTTCACCGACTACTGCCGCGGCGCGATCCGCCTGGCCGCGATGATGGGGCTACCTGTGATCTACGTCTGGACCCACGACTCGATCGCGATGGGCGAAGACGGTCCCACGCATCAGCCGGTCGAGCAGCTGGCGTCGTTCCGGGCCATGCCCGGCATGGTGCTGCTGCGGCCGGCCGACGCGAGCGAGGTGACCGAGGCCTGGCGTGTGGTGATGCAGCTGCGCGACAGCCCCGCCAGCTTGGTATTGTCGCGCCAGGCCCTGCCTACGCTGGACCGCAGCCGCTACGCCAGCGCAGCCGGCGTCGCACGCGGTGCCTACGTGCTGGCCGATGCCGCCGACGGGCAGCCCGACGTGTTGCTGCTGGCCAGTGGCAGCGAGGTGGCGTTGTGCGTCGCCGTCTATGAACAGCTCAAGCTCGAAGGCGTCAAGGCACGCGTGGTCAGCATTCCCTCATGGGACCTCTTCGAGCGCCAGGACGAGAGCTATCAAGAGCGCGTGCTGCCCGCGGCCGTGAAGGCCAGGGTCTCGGTCGAAGCGGCATCGGCGCTGGGTTGGGACCGCTATGTCGGTCGGCAAGGCGAGATCATCGCGATGCGCAGCTTCGGGCTGTCGGCGCCGGGCAAAGCCGTGCAAGCGCATTTCGGCTTCGATGCGGCCCGCGTGCTCGCTGCGGCCCGGCGACAACTGGACCGGCATGGCCGCGGAGTTTCCGCATGAGCCCGCGCCCGGCCCCGAAGGGAGTTCGTGCCGCTGTCCGCAGTGCGGAGGCCCGATGAGCACACGCATCAGCCCGCTCGCCGCCGGCAAACCGGTGCCGACGTCTTTGCTCATCGACGTCGACAAACTCGTGGCGCCGAATTTCTCGGGACGTCCCGATCCGACGAGCGTCGGCGATGAAGAGCCATTCGGTTTGTAGGAATCACCGACTGCCCTGTGCGGCCGTGTGCGACACCGCACCGACGCAGAACGACGGACCCGACTAAGGTCAGTGCCTTCACTGCACAAGCAGTCGATGAGGTGGATGAGCATGACCATGACGACGATGAGCCCGGTCGCAGCAACTGGCCCGCACGTGCTGCCGCCTTTGCCCTATGCCGAAGGTGCGTTGGCGCCGTTCATCTCTGCGCGCACCATGGCCTTGCACCGTGGCCAGCACCACCAGGGGTATGTGGACGCCTTGAACAAGGCGATCGCTGGCACGCCCTACGCCGACTTGTCGTTGCAGCAGACCGTCATCGCCACCGCGAAACAAACGGAACATGTGGCCATCTTCAACAACGCTGCGCAGGTGTGGAACCACAATTTCTATTGGCAGAGCCTGCGGCCCCAAGGTGGCGGCGACCCTCCGCCCACGATCAGATCCCTGATCGTGACCTGCTTCGGCGGCGTGGCGGACTGCAAGGACGCGCTCGTGGCGGCGGCAGCTCGGCGCTTTGGCAGCGGCTGGGTCTGGCTGGTGCTGGAGGCGGGCCAGCTGAAGGTGCTGGACACCGGCAACGCCGACGGCCCCAACTCGACCAGCCAACGACCGCTGTTGGCCATCGACGTGTGGGAGCACGCGTACTACCTCGACTACCAGAACCGGCGTGCCGAACACGTGAGAGCGCTGATCAACGGGCTGATCAACTGGGGTTTCGCGGCCGACAACCTGCACTACTAGCAGTTGGTGCCGCAGCGTCGACGCCAAGTCGATCGTGCGGGTTTGCCGTGCGGCGAAAGTGATCGGCGCGTTCAGCCAGATGGACCATCTGCGCCGCCGCGTGAATCGTCGGGCGATGGAGGGTGAAGCCCGGCCGCGGTGAGATGTAGCTGGCCATCTGCCGCGCCAAGTCGAGTTGGCCATCTGAGCTTTGCGCGAGCAGCGTGATGACCAGGTTCTCCAGCGCGATCATGCGAATACGAAGCTGGGCCAGTTCGATGGCGGTCGGCATCGACTCCACGATGAGCCGCGGCTGGTCGCGCGAACCGGCGCGCCGTTGTACGGCAATCGCACCCCCTTCGTTTTCCCAGCGTGACAGCGCCGTTCGGCGTTGGCGTGTTTGATCCATGGCGTAGTAGCTTCAGCGCGTGGCCTCGAACCTTCGACTCTGGCGCGGCAACCTCGAGCCACTTGTAGAGCGCCCATACGCACAGGTCTGTGCGCTGGCAGACACACGGCGCGCCAAGCGCACGCGATCACCTGTTCGACTTGCGCAGCAGCCCGACCAAGACCGTCAGCACGGCGCCGGCGGCTGCCGCGAACAACACCGCCTTCACCGGCTCGTCCCTGATGTAGTTCAGCGTGCTGTCCGACGCGCGCAGCGCCTGCTCGCGCACTTGCAGCGAGCGCTCGCGCACCGCGTCCACGCCACGCTGGGCCAGCGCACTGGCTTGCTCGCCGGCACGCGCCAGCAACGGCGAGACCTGTTCTCGCAGGTCCTGCGCCATGCCGCGCTGCACTGGCCGCACGGCGGCGTCGCTCGGCGGGGCGCCACCTGGGTCGGCGGCGCTGCTCGTTGTTTCAACAGGCTCTTGGGAAATCATTGGTGGCCCTTGAGTGGTGGTTAAGGTCGGCGGTGTGAGGGTGAAATCGCGCGTTCAGCTGCTGCGGATCAGCCCGAATAGCAAGCTGGCCACGGTCAGCGCCGAACCGGGCCGCTCAACGGCCGCTGATCGGCGCACCCAGATCGACGACAACAAGATGCTGTCCCGGAGGCGTCGCGTCCGTCTCTGATGATGCGAAGGTTGGTAGATTCAGTTGCGCAAGGCAGCTGTCGCGCAACGCTCGGCTGTGCGAGCGCTGGCAGTTCCAGAACGCCGTCGTGTTGGCGGCCGTGGCTGCACGCCGGATCTCGCCTTGCTGCATGGACAAGCGCGAGACTTGGAGGAGCGCCAACATCAGGCCGCCGATCGTCAGCACGGCCGGGATCACAAGCCACACAGAGGTCCGACGTCGCCGCGGCGCGCGTGGGAGGATCTGTGCAACGTGATCGACATGCATGCCCCCGCGCGCGGCAGCCAAAGCCGGTGTTCTATTTGCCCGGGGGCGAGTGGGCCGCATCGTCGCGCTTCTTGTAGTCGCCGATGATCCCCTTGACGGGGCAGATCGTGAAGGCCGGGCACTTCTTGCAGCCGACGGCCAGGGCGATGGGGCACAGCGTCATCTCTCGGATCTCAATGGTGGGTCGCAATGAAGAATGCGGGCACTCTAGCCCGCGCGTCGGCCGGTGATCAGCTGGTACGCAACCGCGATCACGGCGAGAACTAACAGCACATGCAGGAAGCCCCCGGCGGTGAAAGAGGTAACAAGACCAAGAAGCCAAAGAACCAGCAGGACGACAGCAACGGTGTAAAGCATCATGATCTCCCATCAAAGTGCGTAGAACGAAAAGACGAAAAGCCAAGCAGCGCGAGGCTTGACGTCGAGACCTGTATGGGGTCTCATCGGGCGAGACTAGTCGCTCTGCGACGCTCAGTCTGTGCGGGGGCGCACGATGAGCATTGACCAACCGCAATCGGAGTTTGGCAAGCGTCTAGAAGGTCGGCGAGGAAGCTTGGCAGGAGCCTGCCACCTTGCGCAAGGTGGGAGCCAGCTCGGCGATTCCGCAGGTGTCGGCTGAGTTGGAAACCGCCGCGCACCACGTAGCGGCCGCGGCTTCGTCCATCGTGAAGATGCACCCGATTCCGGGCACATCCCGCACCCCAGGCCGCTGGGCGCCCGGAATACGTAGATCAAGAACGGACGGCGATCTGGTTCTTGACCGCCTTCACCCCATCGACCTTCCAGGTGAGAGATTCGGCGGTGGCTTTCTCGGTCTCGTTCTTGGCGAACCCCGACAGCATGACCGTGCCGTTCAGCGTTTCGACGCTGATCGCGGAAGCATCGACAACCTTGTTCTCGACGAATTTGGTCTTTACGGCCGCGGTGATCGCGCTGTCGTTGACGTAGGCACCAGTCGTTTCCTGGCCGCGTGTGACCGCGCAACCGGGCATGACAATCAGGGCAATGGCGGCGGCCGTGGCCGCGAGTGTGGTTCGAATGAACATGGTGAGTCTCCAGTGAGTGGATGTGGTGATGATCAAAGCAAACACGCGTGCCCGCACCGTCCGTCTTTGTTCTCGCTCGTGCTCAAGGCAGCAAGACGACACGGGGAATGCGCCAATCACGTGAGGTTGCGGGCCTGACGCGGTTGATCTACACACTCTTATAGAGCCCTGTACAGACGGCGTCTGTGCGCTGGGAGACTCAGCTGTTGCGTCGCATGGCGCCGGTCCTGAATTTTGTGTGCGAGGCACAACATGATGGTCAGGAGCATGTATGGCGTCGCCCGGCACGGGCCCTACCTCGCTCGCGCATCAGGCCGCGTCGAGCTCCACATGCACGCGCCGCCCGATGGCCGTCGCGATGTTCACCAGCGCATCCAGCGAGAACCGCGACACGCGCCCGCGCAGCAGGTCGTTGATGCGCGGCTGCGTGACACCGCACCGCTCGGCCGTGGATCTCCGCGTGGCCACCGCTTTTCGATCGAAGGCGACAGACCGACGGATTGCGCGAGTCCTTCAGTCCGCTGCGCCCGGTAGCCCCCGCAGCGTCTGCTGCAGCGCCGCCATCGCGTGGCGCACCTTGGCCGGCTGCGCCTTGCGTTGCGGGGTCACCGCCCACACCGGCGTGCGGCTGAACTGCCAGTGAGGCAGCAGTCGCACGAGCCGCGCTTGGCGCAGCTCGTCGTCGA
>DATIFD010000666.1:0-4563 GCA_035455385.1 Burkholderiaceae bacterium | reverse complement strand
ATAGAGCCACCCCGATGCGACCGCTCCAAGGCATCACCGTCGTCACGCTCGAGCATGCGATCGCGGCGCCGTTGTGCACGCGGCATCTCGCCGACCTGGGCGCGCGCGTGATCAAGGTCGAGCGCCCAGGCGTCGGCGACTTCGCGCGCGGCTACGACGAGCGGGTCAAGGGCCTGGCGTCGCACTTCGTGTGGACCAATCGCTCGAAGGAGAGCCTGACGCTCGACGTCAAGCACGCCGACGCGGCAAAGATTCTCGACGCGCTGCTCGCGCGGGCCGACGTGCTGGTGCAGAACCTGGCGCCCGGCGCCGCGGCCCGGCTGGGCCTGTCGTTCGACACCTTGCACGCCAGGTGGCCGCGGCTGATCGTGTGCGACATCTCGGGCTACGGCGACGACCCCGAGCGGCCCGGCCCCTACCGCGACAAGAAGGCGTACGACCTGCTGATCCAGAGCGAGGCGGGCTTTCTCTCGGTCACCGGCACGCCCGAGCAACCGGCGAAGGCCGGCTGCTCGATCGCCGACATCGCCGCCGGCATGTACGCCTACAGCGCGATCCTGGCGGCGCTGATCGAGCGTGGCAAGACGGGGCGGGGCGTGCGGCTGGATGTGTCGATGCTCGAGTCGATGGTCGAGTGGATGAGCTTTCCGCTGTACTACGCATTCGACGGCGCGCCGCCGCCGCCGCGCGCCGGTGCCGCGCACGCGACGATCTTCCCCTACGGGCCTTTCCCCGCCGGCGACGGCCATTCGGTGATGCTCGGTCTGCAGAACGAACGCGAGTGGCGGGTCTTCTGCGCCAAGGTGCTGCAGCGGCCGCAGCTCGCGAGCGACCCGCGCTTCGACAGCAACGCGCGCCGCGTGGCCTCGCGCGACGCGCTGGCGGCGATCGTCGACGAGGTGTTCTCGCAGCTCAGCAGCGAGCAGGTGGTGCAGCGGCTGGAGGACGCGCAGATCGCCAACGCGCACGTCAACGGCATGCGCGAGGTGTGGGCGCACCCGCAGCTGGCGGCGCGCCAGCGCTGGACCGACGTCGCGTCGCCGGCCGGGATGATTCCCGCGCTGCAGCCACCGGCGCTGCCGGCGGCGTTCGACGCGCGCATGGATGCGATCCCGGCGCTCGGCGAGCACACCGAGGCGCTGCTGGCCGAACTCGGATTCGATGAAGCCACCGTGGCGCGCTGGCACGCCGACGGTGTGGTTTGACCGGCGAGAGATGCACATGACAGACGACTCACCTGGCGTCGCGCTCGCGCACTTCGCCGCAACGCTGCGCTTCGACGCGATCCCGGGCGCCGTGATCGCACGCACGCAGGACCTGCTGCTCGACTGGATCGGTTCGTCGCTGGCGGGCAAGGGCGCGCGGCCGGTCGAGTCGATCGCAAGGTTCATGCTGGCGCAGGGTCCGGGCGACGGTCCGTCGGAGGTGCTGATCCACCGCCGCGGCTCGAGCCCGCTGGTGGCCGCCGCGATCAACGCCGCGGCGTCGCACGTGGCCGAGCAGGACGACGTGCACAACGGCTCGGTGTTCCACCCTGCAGCGGTGGTGTTGCCGCCGGCCCTGGCGGTGGCGCAGGCGCTGCAGCGATCGGGCCGCGAGCTGCTGACCGCGGCCGTGGCCGGCTACGAGGTCGGCATCCGCGTCGGCGAGTTCCTCGGCCGCTCGCACTACAAGGTGTTCCACACCACCGGCACCGCGGGTACGTTGGCTGCGGCCGCCGCGGCTGGCCATCTGCTGCGCCTGACACCGGCGCAGATGGTGCATGCGTTCGGGTCGGCCGGCACGCAGGCGGCCGGGCTGTGGGAGTTCCTGCGCGAGGCTGCCGACTCCAAGCAGCTGCACACCGCGCACGCGGCCGCGGCGGGGCTGACCGCGGCCTACCTGGCGGCCGATGGGTTCACCGGTGCGAGTCGCATTCTCGAGGGCACGCGCGGCATGGCCGCCGGCATGTCGATCGACGCCGACGCCGGCAAGCTGACCGAGGGCCTCGGCACCCGCTGGGCCACCGCCGAGACGTCGTTCAAGTTCCACGCGTCGTGCCGCCACACGCACCCGGCCGCCGACGCACTGCTGAAGCTGATGCACGAGCAGCGGCTCGTGGCCTCCGACATCGCCGCCGTCACAGCACACGTGCACCAGGGTGCGATCGACGTGCTCGGGCCCGTGACCGACCCGCAGACGGTGCATCAATCGAAATTCTCGATGGGCACCGTGCTGGCGATGGTGGCGCTGCACGGCCGTGCGGGCCTGGCGGAGTTCGACGCCCGCTTCCGCGAACCGGCGACCACCGCGTTTCGCGATCGCGTGCAGATGGTGCCCGACCCCGAAGTCGACGCGGCCTACCCGGCGCGCTGGATCGGCAAGGTCAGCGTCACCACGCGCGACGGCCGGCAGTTCCACGCCCGCGTCGATGAGCCGAAGGGTGACCCCGGCAACACGCTGACGCGCGCCGAGCTCGAGGACAAGGCGGTGCGGCTCGCCGCCTACGGCCACGGCGCGGACGCGACCGAGATGCGCGGCATCGCACAGCGGGTGTGGGCGATCGTCGACGCACCGGTCGTGATGAAGCTTCTGCGCTGACGGTGCCCGCGATGATCGACCACCTCGACCACCTGGTGCTGACCACCGTCGACGCGACGGCATGCATCGACTTCTACACCCGCGTGCTTGGCATGCGGCTGGAGACGTTCGCCCGTGGGCGGAAGGCGCTGAGGTTCGGCAACCAGAAGATCAACCTCCATCGCCGGGGCCATGAGTACGAGCCGAAGGCCCACCTGCCGGTGCCCGGCGCACTCGACCTGTGCTTCATCGCCGACCGGCCGCTGGGCGCCGTGATCGAGCACCTGCAAGCGCACAACTGGCCGATCGTCGAAGGCCCCGTCGAGCGCACCGGTGCGACGCAACGGCTTCGCTCCGTCTACGTGCGCGACCCGGATCTGAACCTGATCGAGATATCCGAGCCATTGGCGTAGAGAGAAGCCGGAGCCGCCATGCACGATCTTGACGACGAACAGCAGATCCGCCGCTTGATCGAGCGCTGGGCGGTGTGGCGCGACGCCGGCGACTGGGAGCGCTTCGCCACCGTGTGGCACCCCGATGGCGTGATGATGGCCACTTGGTTCCAGGGCCCGTTCGCCGAGTTCATCCGCGTCACGCGGGAGGGCTGGGCCAAGGGCGTCAGCATCCTGCACTTCCTCGGCGGCTCGGCGGTCGACATTGCCGGCAACCGTGCGATCGCGCAGACCAAGATGACGATCTCGCAACGCGGCCCGGTCGAGGGCGTGCTGTGCGACGTGGTGTGCACCGGGCGCTTCTACGATTTCGTCACGCGGCACCAGGGCCAGTGGAAGCTGCTGCACCGCCAGCCGATCTACGAAAAGGACCGCATCGACCCGGTCGACCCCGCGGCGACGCTGAAGCTCGATGCCCAGGCGTTGGCGGCGCTGCCCGAGGGCTACCGCCACCTGGCCTACATCCAGCAGCGCATCGGCTACACGGTCAAACTCGACATGCCGATGCTCAAGGGCCCGGCGGTCGAGGCGCTGTACCGGCGCGGTGCGGCCTGGCTGGCCGGCGGCGAGCTGCAGCGCTGAGCGAGCGCGGCGGTGCGCGATGCACCGTTCTGGGCAGCCTGCACGCTTCACACCTTCGGTCACAGAGCTGACGCGTTTGGTCCGGCAGCCCCTGTGTCCCCTCGATCACGGGGCTCGCGGTTTCTTCTGCGTCGGCTCGTAAGGCGATAGCGGTTTGCCAACTTCTTGACGCAATTGCCGCTAGGGGCACGGCGATGATGGCCCGGCCCCATGCGGCGCTGCGCTGTGCCGTTGCTGCGTGGGGCGAGACCGGACCTTCTCCATGCGACTGACCCTGCCCTCGCTGCGTTCGCGCACCCCCGCCGGCATGCCGCCGGTGGCGGCGGTCGAGCCTGCGCGCTGGTTCAGCCGCGACGAGGCGATCATGGGCACCGCGATCCACGCCGAGCTGTGGAGCGACGACGCGGCGCAGGCCGACGCGGCGATCGACGCGGTGATGGCCGAGATGCACCGCATCGACCAGCTGATGAGCCCGTTCAAGCCGGAATCGGAGCTGTCGTTGGTCAACCGCGAGGCGGCCCGCCGCGCGGTGCCGGTGTGCGCGGAGATGTTCGAGCTGATCGAGCGCTCGCTGGCGTTCTCGCGCCTGTCCGACGGCGCGTTCGACATCACCTACGCGGGCGTCGGCCACCTGTACGACTATCGGCAGGGCATCGCGCCCGACGCGGCCGCGCTCGAGCGCGCCCGCCGCAACGTCGGCTGGCAGCACTTGGTGCTCGACAAGGCCGCGCGCACGATCGCCTTCGCGCGCGATGGCGTGCGCATCGACCTCGGCGGTTTCGCCAAGGGGCACGCGGTCGACCACAGCATCAAGATCCTGCGCCACCTCGGCGTTGCCCGTGCGGTGGTGGCCGCCGGCGGCGACAGCCACGTGATGGGCGACCGCTGCGGTCGCCCGTGGTCGATCGCAGTCCGCGATCCGCGCGATCGCCAGCGCGTGGTGGCCGTGCTGCCGCTGCAGGACACCTCG
>DATIFD010000665.1:0-3660 GCA_035455385.1 Burkholderiaceae bacterium | reverse complement strand
GTTCGGCCGCCGGCTCCGGCGCCACCGGCCGCGCCGTCAGCATGGCGTCGACGAACAGGCGGTAGCCGCGCGCGGTCGGCACGCGGCCGGCCGAGGTGTGCGGGCTGGCGATCAGGCCCAGCTCCTCGAGGTCGGCCATCACGTTGCGGATGGTGGCCGGCGACAGCTCCAGGCCCGACGCGCGCGACAGCGTGCGCGAGCCGATCGGCTGGCCCTCGGCGATATAGCGCTCGACCAGCGTCTTCAGCAGCGACCGTGCACGCTCGTCCATGGTGAATTTCATTGTACGAAGCGCCGGCAGCGGCCCGTCGTCGAGAAAAACGCTGTGGTGTAATCCGCCGCATGGGCAGCCGTTTCCGTCACGCGGCGCTGGTGGGCCGGCCCCAGGCCGAGGGCATAGGGCCGGTGCTGGAGGAGATCGCGGGGTTTCTGGCGCAGCAGGGGCTGAAGGTCTCGCTCGAGCGCCAGACTGCGCTGTCCACCGGCATCGCGACACAGGGCGCGCTGGCCATCGACGAGATCGGTGCGTCGTGCGACCTCACCGTGGTGGTGGGCGGCGACGGCACCATGCTGGGCGTGGCGCGGCAGCTGGCCCGCTACGACGTGCCGCTGGTGGGCATCAACCAGGGGCGCTTCGGCTTCATCACCGACGTGCCGGTGGACCGGGTGCGCGAGGCGCTGGAGCCGCTGGTGGCCGGCGACTACGAGGAAGAGCATCGCGCCATGCTCGAGGGCGAGGTGTGGCGCGAGGGCAGCCGCATCTTCGAGGGGCTGTCGATGAACGACGTGGTCGTCCATCGAGGTGCTGCCACCGGCATGGTGGAGCTGCGCGTCGACATCGGCGAGGAGTTCGTCGCCAACCTGCGCGCCGACGGCCTGATCGTCGCGTCGCCCACCGGCAGCACGGCCTACGCGCTGTCGGCGGGCGGGCCGATCCTGCACCCCGGCATCGCCGGCTGGGTGCTGGTGCCGATCGCTTCACACACGCTGTCGAACCGGCCGATCGTGCTGCCCGACTCCGGCGAGATCCGCATCGGCATCGTGGCCGGCCGCGACGCATCGGCCAACTTCGACATGCAGAGCCTGACCAGCCTGCTGCACGGCGACCAGATCCGCGTGCGCCGCTCGCCGCACCGCGTGCGCTTCGTGCATCCGCGCGGCTGGAGCTACTTCGCCACGCTGCGCCGCAAGCTGCGCTGGCACGAAGGCGTGGTGTGACGCTGCGCTCCGTTTGACCATGCTGAAGCGCCTGGCCTTACGCGACTTCGTGATCGTCACCGAGCTCGAGGTCGAGTTCGATCCGGGCTTCTCGGTGCTCACCGGCGAAACCGGCGCCGGCAAGTCGATCCTGATCGACGCGCTGCAGCTTGCGCTGGGCGGCCGCGGCGACGCGGGCCTGCTGCGCGAAGGCAGCTCGCGCACCGAGGTGAGCGCCGAGTTCGAGGGCCTGCCGGCCAGCCTGCGGCCCTGGCTCGAGGCCGCCGGCTTCGATGCCGCCGATTCGCTGCTGCTGCGCCGCACGCTCGATGCGCAGGGCAAGAGCCGAGCGTGGATCAACGGCAGCCCGGCCACGGTGAGCCAGTTGCGCGAAGCGGCCGACCATCTGGTGGAGATCCACGGTCAGCACGCCTGGCAGCGCCTCACGCGCGCCGGCGACGCCCGGGCACTGCTCGATGCGCAGGCCGGCGTCGACACCGCTCGCATCGCGGCGCTGCACGCCCACTGGAAGGAGGCCGGTGCCGCGCTGCAGCGCGCGCGCGAACACGGCGACGAGATCGAACGTGAGCGCGAGCGGCTGGCCTGGCAGATCCACGAGCTCGACCGCCTCGCGCCGGGTGCCACCGAGTGGGACGAACTGAATGCCGAACACGGCCGCCTGTCGCACGCGCAGGCACTGATCGACGCCGCGCGCGTCGCGCTCGACGGCCTGTCGCAGGCCGATGGCAGCGCGATCGAGCAGACCGATCGCGTGCTCGCGGCATTGCAGCCGGTGCTGCGCTACGACGCCGCACTGGCGCCGATCGTCGAGGTGCTGCAAGGCGCGCAGGTGCAACTGGCCGATGCCGCGCATTCGTTGCACGCCTACCTCGACCGCGACCGCGCCGATGCGTCGCGGCTCGCCGAGCTCGATGCCCGGCTCTCGGCCTGGCACGGCCTCGCGAGGCGGCTGCGCCGGCCGCCGGCCGAGCTGCCGGCCTTGCTGGCGCAATGGAAGTCCGAGTTGCAGTCGCTCGAGGCATCGCGCGACGTGTCGGCCCTCGAGGCCGCGCTGGCGCAGGCCGAGGCCGACTATCGCCGCGATGCCGAGCAGCTGAGCGCGCTGCGCCGGCACGCCGGCGACGCGCTGGCCCGCGCGGTCACGCAGGCGATGCAAGGCCTCGGCATGGCCGGCGGCCGCTTCGAAGTGGCGCTGCCACCGCAAGCCGAGCCGCAGAGTTTCGGGCTGGAGAGCGTCGAGTTCCAGGTCGCCGGGCACGCCGGTGCGACGCCGCGCGCGCTGGCCAAGGTGGCTTCGGGCGGCGAGCTGTCGCGCCTGGCGCTGGCGATCGCGGTGACCACGTCGCGCGCACGGCCCGAGGCTGCGGCCGACGGCGATGCCGCCGGCGGCGTGACCTTGATCTTCGACGAGATCGACGCCGGCATCGGCGGCACGGTCGGCGACGTGGTCGGCGCGTTGATGAAGCAGCTCGGGACGTCGGCGCAGGTGCTCGCGGTGACCCATCTGGCGCAGGTGGCCGCATGCGGCGATCAGCACTGGGTGGTGCGCAAGACGCAGGTGGGCGGCCGCGCGCACAGCGAGTTGCAGCGCGTCGGCGGCGAGGCGCGCGTGGCGGAGATCGCCCGCATGCTCGGCGGCGAGCGGCTGTCGGGCACCGCGCACGCGCAGGCGTTGCTGCAGGGCGCGGCATCACCGCCGCCGACCCCTGCGGGCGCGCGCACGCCGAAGCGGCGCTCGCGCACATGAGCACCCCGGGCGTTCCTGCGCCGGCGCCCGCAGCGTTGCGCGAGGTGGTGCTGGTGACCGGTATCTCCGGCTCCGGCAAGTCGGTGGCGCTGCATGCGCTGGAGGACGCCGGTTACTTCTGCGTCGACAACCTGCCGCCCGAGCTGATGCGCGAGTTCGTGCGGCTGGAGCATGACCGCGGCACGCACCGCGTGGCGGTGGCGGTCGACGTGCGGGCGGCACGGTCGCTGTCGCCGCTGGTGCCGTTGATGGAGGAGATGCGCGCCGACGGCATCCTGGTGCGCGCGCTGTTCCTCGATGCCGCCACCGATGCGCTGGTGCGCCGTTTCTCCGAGACGCGGCGCCCGCACCCGTTGGCCAACCCGCTGGCCAGCGACAACCAGACCGCGCTCGTCGAAGCGATCGAGCTGGAGCGCCTGATGCTGGGCGAACTGCGCGAGGTGTCCAGCGTCGTCGACACCAGCCAGTTGCGCCCGGCCGACCTGCGCAGCTGGGTGCGCCGCCTGGTGCAGGCGCGGCCGGCCGCACTGACGCTCGTGTTCGAGTCGTTCGCGTTCAAGTTCGGCGTGCCGCTCGACGCCGACTTCGTTTTCGACGTGCGCATGCTCCCCAACCCCTATTACATCCGCGAGCTGCGCGCACTCACCGGCTCGGATGCACCGGTGGCCGACTACCTGCGGGCACAGCCCGAGACC
>DATIFD010000664.1:0-3869 GCA_035455385.1 Burkholderiaceae bacterium | reverse complement strand
TGCCATCGAAAGGATTCATCCGCACCATCCCGCCGATGCCCAGCTTCTCGTACATGGCGACTTTGCCCGCAGGCTGCACGTTGTGCGGCTGGCCAAGCGTGATGTACAGCATGCCGTCTGGCCCGACCCGGCAGGTGCGGGCGCCGTGGTTGTAGGACTCCTCTTCCTCCGGAACCAGCTTGCCCTGGGGCACGACCTCGATTACCGCGACGTCGGGACCTTCATAGAAGAACTCGGCCGCCGGGAAGTTCAACACGCGGTTGTGCTCAACCACGATCAGGAAGCCGTCCTTGGTCCAGCACACGCCGTTGGGCACCTTGAAGTTCAGGCTGGGCGCGAACGACTTGACCTCGTCGGCCACGCCGTCGGAATTGCGATCGGTCACGGCCCACACCGTGGTCTTGCGGGTGCCGACGAACAGCATGTTCGTGCTCGGTGCCACTGCCATGTGGCGGGCATCGGGCACCACCGCAAAGAGATCGATCCTGAAGCCCGGCGGCAGCTTGACGCGCTTGAGGTTCTCGCGGATCGCAGCCGCGTTCTTGCCCTCCTGCGGCACCGTGGGCAGGTTCAGGTCGGTGGTGGCGACCTTGAACTGCTTCATCTTTTCGATCGACGGCTGCGCCATCGCACCGCCTGTGGCAAGGGCGAGCGCCGACGCCAGCGTCGAGAGCGTGAACCACTTTCTCATCAACATGTCAGTCTCCTCTGTCTGACCGCTCGTACGGAGCGGAGTCGTTGTACCGTCGCAGCGACGGGATTCTCTGGATCTTGTGATTTCCATTGGAGCGGCGTTTCCGGTGCCTGCCTCTCCTGATAAACCAGGGGCATCGAATGGAACGAACCGGCTTCGCGATGGCCATCGCGGCCCAGTCTGCGCAGCAGGCGGACCGCGGCCGCTGACCCGCCGATGCTAGGCTCGCGGCCCACGCACCGGCCCGCACCCGCCATGTCGTCGTCGATCGTCCACTCGCTGCTCGCCGCTGCGCGCGAGCTGACGCATGCGCTGGCCACGTTGCGCTTCGGGCCGCCGATCGCGCACGTGTACGACCCGCTGCAGTACGCATGGGCGAACTACCAGGCCTACGTGACGCGCTACGGCGCCACGCGCAAGCGCGTGGTGTTGCTCGGCATGAACCCGGGCCCGTTCGGCATGATGCAGACCGGCGTGCCGTTCGGCGAGGTGGCGGCGGTGCGCGACTGGATGGGCTTGCACGCGCGCGTCGAGCGCCCGGCCCACGAGCACCCCAAGCGGCCGATCGAAGGCTTCGACTGCATGCGCTCCGAGGTCAGCGGGCGGCGCCTGTGGGGCTGGGCCGCGCTGCGCTTCGGCCCCGCCGACGCGTTCTTTCACGACTGGTTCGTGCTGAACTACTGCCCGCTCGTGTTCCTCGAGGCCTCGGGCCGCAACTTCACGCCCGACAAGCTGCCGGCGACGCAGCGCCAGGCCGTCGCGCAGGCGTGCGACCGCCATCTCGCCGCCGCGCTGACGGCGCTGAAGCCCGAGTGGGCGATCGGCGTCGGCGCGTTCGCCGAGCGTTGCCTGCGCACGGTGCTGCAAGGCGACGCGGTCGACTCGGCGCTCGCGCGCCGCATCAAGGTGCTGCAGATCCTGCACCCGAGCCCGGCGAGCCCGGCGGCCAACCGCGGCTGGTCCGACGCGGTCGAGCGCGCGCTCGCGCAGCACGGCGTGCCGCTGCCTGCGCGCGAAACGTCCTGAGCGGACGGGTCATTCGCGCGCGCGGCGGCGTGGATGGACGAATGCGGGCACACTGACGCAACCCCACGGCCGCCGCGCATGCTCCCCTTCGGATTCGACAACTCCTACGCCCGCGAACTGCCGGGCGCCTACGTGGCCTGGAGGCCGGCCGCGGTGCCCGCGCCGCGGCTGCTGTTCTTCAACGATGCGCTCGCCGCCGAGCTGGGTCTCGATGCGCAGGCGCTGCGCGGGCCCGATGGCGCGGCGCTGTTCGCGGGCAACGCGTTGCCCACCGATGCCGAGCCGATCGCGCAGGCGTATGCCGGCCACCAGTTCGGCGGCTTCTCGCCGCAGCTCGGCGACGGGCGCGCGCTGCTGCTCGGCGAGGTCATTGATCGCGCAGGCCGGCGCCGCGACATCGCGCTCAAGGGGTCGGGCCGCACGCCGTTCTCGCGCGGCGGCGACGGCAAGGCGGCGGTCGGCCCGATGCTGCGCGAGGTGCTGATCGGCGAGGCGATGCACGCGCTGGGCATTCCGACCACGCGGGCGCTCGCGGTGGCGGCCACCGGCGAGTCGGTGCTGCGCGAGCAGGCGCTGCCCGGCGCGGTGCTGACTCGCGTGGCGGCCAGCCACCTGCGCGTGGGCACGTTCCAGTTCTTCGCCGCGCGCGGCGATGTCGAGCGGCTGCGTCAGCTGGCCGACTACACCATCGCGCGCCACGATCCCGAGCTGGCCGACAGCCCCGATCGCACGAT
Source organism: Burkholderiaceae bacterium (assembly GCA_035455385.1). Taxonomy (GTDB): domain Bacteria; phylum Pseudomonadota; class Gammaproteobacteria; order Burkholderiales; family Burkholderiaceae_C; genus JAEUPI01. The sequence goes on along the minus strand of DATIFD010000664.1, from coordinate 1,415 downwards.
GGCGCTGCTGCGCGCGGTGGCCGCACGCCAGGCGGCGCTGATCGCGCAGTGGATGAACGTGGGCTTCATCCACGGCGTGATGAACACCGACAACATGGCGATCTCCGGCGAGACGATCGACTTCGGCCCATGCGCCTTCGTGGAGGCCTATGATCCGGCGGCCGTGTTCAGCAGCATCGACCACGGCGGGCGCTATGCGTTCGGCAACCAGCCGCACATCGCGCGCTGGAACCTCGCGCGCTTCGCCGAGGCGCTGCTGCCGCTGGTGGCGCGCGAAGGCGACGAAGCCGCGGCGCAGCGCGCGGTGGCGCAGGCCAGCGAGGTGATCGACGCCTTCCCCGCGATGTACGCCGCGGCGTTGCTGCGCGGCCAGCGCGCCAAGCTCGGCCTGTTCACCGGCAGCGTGGCCGACGATGCCGCCGACACCGCGCTGGCCGACGACTGGCTCGCACTGCTGCACGCGCAGAGGGTGGACTTCACGCTGGCGTGGCGGCGGCTGGCCGACGCGGCCGGCGGCGACGACGCGCCGTTGCGCGCGCTGCTGGCCGAGCCGGCCGCGCTCGATGCGTGGCTCGCGCGCTGGCGCGAGCGCTGCGCGCGCGACGCCGCCGCGGGCGGGCCGCAGGCGGTCGATCGCGCCGCGCGCATGCGCCGCGTGAGCCCCTTGATCATCGCGCGCAACCACCGCGTCGAGGAAGCGTTGGCCGCCGCCTCCGATGGCGACGACCTGCGCCCGTTCGAGCAACTGCTGGCGGCGCTGCGCCGCCCGTTCGACGCCGCCGCCGAGTTCGCGCGCTACGCCGAGCCCGCGCCGGCCGAGGTGACGGCGTGCTACCAGACCTTCTGCGGCACGTAGTGCGGGCGCTGCGCTCACCGGCCACCGTGCGCGACGCCGCGAGGCACTGAGCCCGCGGCGCCGAGTCGATGGATTCGCTCGTCGTCGCTGCCGCGCGCGCGCTCGTCGCCGGCGACGCGATTGGCGCGCTCAAGCGCGTCAGCCTGCGCGACGACCCGCCGGCACTCGCGCTGCGCGGCATCGCGATGGCCCAGCTCGGCGAACACCCGCGCGCGCGCGAGCTGCTGCGGCGCGCCGCGCGCGGCTTCGGTTACCACGAGGAGGTCTCTCGCGCGCGCTGCATGGTCGCGGAGGCCGAGGTTGCGCTCGCGATGCGCGACTTCACAAGCTCGCCGCGCGTGCTGGCCTCGGCGTCGGCCACGCTCGAGGCGCGGGCCGACCGCGCCAATGCGCTGCACGCGCGCTTGATCGCCGCACGCCGGCTGCTCCTGCTCGGCCGTCTCGACGAGGCTGCGGCGATGCTGGGCGGGCTCGACGCGCGCGGCTTGCCGCCGTCGCTGGCGGCGACGGCCGAGCTGGCGGCGGCCGAGGTGGCGCTGCGCAGGTTGCGCACGGTGGC
>DATIFD010000663.1:0-6360 GCA_035455385.1 Burkholderiaceae bacterium | reverse complement strand
ACACCGAATACTTCCCCGATCTACCGAACGTCCGCACGCTGAGCCTGCCCGATGACTGGGCGGTCTCGCGGCCGGAGCAGGCCGGGCCGGTTTGGTATCGCATGACCTTCGACGCCGAAGCGCTGCGTGCCAGCGGTGAGTTGCTCGGGCTCTACATCGAGCGCGCTTGCAGCGCGGTGGCGATCCGGCTGAATGGCAAGCTGGTGCACCTGTCGGGTCGCCTCACCGAGCCGGTGTCGCGCAACTGCCAGCGCCCACTGCTGGTGTCGCTGCCGATCGCGTGGATGCAGCCGCGCAACAACCAGCTCGACCTCAAGCTGATGGGCTACCCGCTGCGCCAGGTGGCGTCGCGACAGCGCGCCGGTGGGCTCTCGGTCGTCGAGCTCGGGCCGCACGCGGCGCTGGCCAACAAGCACGCCTGGCGCACGCTGATGTCGATCCGCATGCCAGAGGTGATCAGCGGCAGCCTGCTGCTGGTGGGCTGCCTGATCTTCGCGATGGGCTGGCTGAACCGATCGCAGAGCTTCCTCGCCTACTACGGGGCATTGCTGATCGGCTGGGCGCTGGTGCTGTCGCGACAGTGGTTGTCCGACATGCCGTGGCCCAATGCCAGTTCGGAGTTCCTGTTGGCCATTCTGGCGTCGTTCGTGACGCTGGCCGCGGTGCAGTTCCTGTTGCGCTATGGCGGCGAGCGCCGCCGCTGGGTCGACGTCGGCCTGCCCGCGCAGTGCGCGGTGATGCCGCTGACGTTGATGCTGGTGGGACCACAGCATCTGCACGCGATGGCCACGTTCTGGTACGTGGTGCTCGCCGTCGAGGTCGGCGCTGCGGCCCTGCTGTATTTGCGCAGGCTCTGGCTGCTGCGTCGCGAACAGTTCTGGCCGATGGCCACGCTCGCCGCCCTGATGGCCCTGGCGGCACTGGTGGAGTTCAGCGCGCAGCAGTTCGGCGTGGATCTGCGGGTGGTGGCCGCGGCACAGATCGTGCCCCCCCTGCTGTTCGTGGCGTTGGGCATGCGCATGGTGCAGCAGTATGGCCGTCAACTGCAGGATGCGCAGCACGATCGCGCCGAGCTCGAGCGCCGCGTGCAGGAGGCTTCGGCGCAGATCGAACGCAACTTCGCGCAACTGGCCGACCTGAAGGTCGAGCAGGTGACGCAGCAGGAACGCAAGCGCATCGCAGCAGACCTGCACGACGACCTCGGCGCCAAGCTGCTGACCATCGTGCACACCAGCGACAACGAGCGCATCTCCACGCTGGCGCGCGAGGCGCTCGAGGAGATGCGGCTGTCCGTGCGCGGCCTCACCGGCAAGCCGGTGCCGCTGGTCAACGCGCTGGGCGACTGGCGCGCCGAGTTCGTGCTGAGGCTGTCGCAGGCCGGCGTCGACGGCTCGTGGCACGCGCCGGCTGACGACGACGTGCCGCAGCTGCTGTCGGCACGCGCATTCGTGCAGGCCACGCGCGTGCTGCGCGAGGCCGTCAGCAACGTCATCAAGCACAGCGGCGCTTCGCGCTGCAGCGTGCGATGCAACATCGCCGAAGGTGACCTGCAGCTCGTGATCCAGGACAACGGCAAGGGCATCCCGCTGGAGCTCGACGGCCGGCTCGACCGTGGACACGGCATGGCCAGCATGAAGCACCGTGCCAAACAATTGCGAGGCCAATGTCTCGTCGAGTCCGGCCCAGGCTACGGGACCGTGATCCGCCTCACGATTCCACTGGACAGACACCTCGCACCGGCCTGATCGGCTGTTACGATTCTCCGGTTCATCACCTGCGGAGGCACGATGAAGAACATCCTGCTGCTCGAAGACCTGCCCGAGATCCGTATCTGGTTGAAGGCGCTGGTGATGCAAGTGTTCCCCAGCGCGCAGATCGTCGAATGCGCCCGTGTGCACGACGCGCTGGCGCAGGTGTCTGCGCAGAAGTTCGACCTCGCGCTGATCGACCTCGGCCTGCCCGACGGCTCGGGCGTCGACGTGGTGTCGGCGCTGCGCGAGTCGCAGCCCGACGCGCAATCGGTGATCGTGACGATCCACGACGACGACGACCACCTGTTCCCGGCGCTGCAGGCGGGCGCCTACGGCTACATCCTGAAGGAGCAGTCGCGCGAGCTGATCACCGAGCAGCTGCAGCGCATCAGTCAGGGCGAGCCGCCGCTGTCGCCGTCGATCGCGCGCAAGGTCATCGCCTACTTCGCCGCGCAGGCCAAGCCGCAGGCCAACGCACTGCCGCACGTGCAGCTCACCGAGCGCGAGAGCGAAGTGCTGCTGCGCGTGGCCAAGGGCTTCACGCTGCCCGAGATCGGCGTGCAGCTCGGACTGTCGCGCCACACGATCGCCGACTACGTGAAGCAGATCTACCGCAAGCTCAACGTCAGTTCTCGCGCCGAGGCGGCACTCGAGGCACAGCGGCTCGGCTTGTTCGGCCGCGCGCGCTGAGGGCCCGCTGCAAGGGGGCTTGCGCACGGCCATAATCGCCGGCCATGATCGGTCGGCTCACGGGCACGCTCACTGAGAAGGCGCCGCCGCAGGTGCTGGTGGACGTCGGCGGCGTCGGCTACGAGATCGACGTGCCGATGAGCACGTTCTACAACCTGCCGGCGCTCGGCGAGCGCCTGACGCTGCTGACCCACCTCGTGGTGCGCGAGGACGCGCACCTGCTGTACGGCTTCGGCAGCGCCGCCGAGCGCTCGACCTTTCGGCAGCTGATCCGCATCGCCGGCATCGGTCCGCGCACCGCGCTGGCCATCCTGTCCGGGCTGTCGGTGAACGAGCTGGCGCAGGCGGTGTCGCGCCAGGACGGCGCCCGCCTGGTCAAGGTGCCCGGCATCGGCAAGAAGACGGCCGAGCGGCTGCTCCTCGAGCTGAAGGACAAGCTCGCGCCCGATCTGGCCGGTGCGGCGGCCGTGGTCAGCAATGCGCAGGCCGACATCGTGCAGGCGCTGCTCGCATTGGGCTACAGCGAACGCGAAGCCAGCGCCGCATTGAAGAACCTGCCGCCCGACGTGGCGGTGGCCGACGGCATCAAGCTCGCGTTGCGTGCCTTGTCGCGCTGAGGCGCGGACGCACAATTGGGCATGGGCATTCAGACCGACGACCTGGGTGAACCCGCCTCGCCGCGGACGGTGGGGGCAGCCAGGCAGTCGCCGCAGGAAGAGGCGCTCGAGCGCGCGCTGCGTCCGCGCCACCTGCGCGACTATGTCGGCCAGGCCAAGACCCGCGAGCAGCTGGAGATCTTCATCGGCGCGGCGCGGCAGCGCGGCGAGGCGCTCGACCACGTGCTGCTGTTCGGGCCACCGGGCCTGGGCAAGACGACGCTGAGCCACATCATCGCCACCGAGCTCGGCGTCAGCCTGCGCCAGACCTCGGGGCCGGTGCTCGAGAAGCCGAAGGACCTGGCCGCGATCCTGACCAACCTCGAACGCAACGACGTGCTGTTCATCGACGAGATCCACCGTCTCTCGCCGGTGGTCGAGGAGATCCTGTATCCCGCGCTCGAGGACTACCAGATCGACATCATGATCGGCGAGGGCCCGGCCGCGCGCTCGATCAAGCTCGACCTGCAGCCGTTCACGCTGGTGGGGGCGACCACGCGCGCCGGCATGCTGACCAACCCGCTGCGCGACCGCTTCGGCATCGTCGCGCGGCTGGAGTTCTATTCACACGACGAGCTGGCGCGCATCGTGCACCGCTCGGCGCAGTTGCTGTCGGTGCCGATCGACGAGGCCGGTGCGGCCGAGATCGCGCGACGCGCTCGCGGCACGCCGCGCATCGCCAACCGTCTGTTGCGCCGCGTGCGCGACTATGCAGAGGTCAAGGCGCAGGGGCGCATCACGCATGCCATCGCCGAGAAGGCGCTGGCGATGCTCGATGTCGACCCGCTCGGTTTCGACGTGATGGACCGCAAGCTGCTCGAGGCCGTGGTGCACCGCTTCGACGGTGGCCCGGTTGGCCTCGACAACGTGGCCGCGGCGATCGGCGAGGAGCGCGACACCATCGAGGACGTGATCGAGCCGTACCTGATTCAGCAGGGCTATCTGCAGAGGACGCCGCGCGGACGCGTCGCCACGTTGGCGGCGTACCGCCACCTCGGCGCAGCGCCGCCGCAGCGAGCGGCCGATCTGTTCGAACCTTAGCGGGCCGTGCGGTTGACGGCGACTGCCACCTGCCCGGCTTTCGCGGTGCGGCCTTCCCCGAGGCGCCCGAGCAGCCACAGCCCCGCGACGACCAGCAGCGTACCTGCCAGCAGTGCCGGCGCCGACCACTCGTGCGCAAACCACAGCAGCGCACAGACGGCGACCAGCAGGGCGACGAACAGCAGCAGCGCGGCGGCCTGCGCGCCACGCGACATCGCCGGGTCGTACCGCTGCACGGCCTCGAGGCGGAACGCCGGCTTCGGGTCGCGCGCGGCCACGTCGGCAGGCCGCCAACCCGGCGGCTTGAGCCAGATGCGCACCTTGTCCCACCACGACCGTGCGCGCCAGGCATCGCGGGCCAGCGACGCATAGACCTCGAGGTTGGCCCACAGCGGATTGAAGCTGCGCAACGGCGCGCGCGTGCCGTACACGCACGGCTCGTCGTCACGCTCCTCTTCGAAGGTGCCGAACAGGCGATCCCACACGATCAGGACGCCGCCGTAGTTGCGGTCGAGGTAACGGTCGTTCACCGCATGGTGCACGCGGTGGTTCGACGGTGAGCAGAACCAGCGGTCGAACCAGCCGAGCTTGCCCACCTGCTGCGTGTGCACCCAGAACTGGTACAGCAGATCGATCAACGCCACCGTGCCGAACACCAGCGGCGGCACGCCGATCACCGCCATCGGCAGGTAGAACAGCCAGCCGAGCAGCGCGCCGCTGGAGGTCTGGCGCAGCGCGGTCGACAGGTTGTAGTCCTCGCTCTGGTGGTGCACCACATGGGCCGCCCAGAAGATGCCCACGCGATGGCCCGCCCGATGCAGCCAGTAGTAGCACAGGTCGTACAGCAGCAGCGCGCCGAGCCACACCGGGATCGAGTCGACCGGCAGCGTCCACAGTGCGACATGCTCGTAGACGATGGTGTACAGCCCGATCGCCAGCAGCTTGGTGAACAGTCCCACCAGCTGGCTCAACATGCCCAGACCGATGCTGGCCACGGCATCGTGCAGGCGATAGGTGTTGCGGCCGCGGGCGAGGCCAACCACGAGCTCGAGCGCGATTGCGCCGAGAAAGACCGGCGTGGCCAGCACGATGATCTGCGCGGACGTCACCGCCGCGATGATAGGGTGCCCCGGGCCGGCAGGGCCGCTGCCAGGGCGGCGTGCCCCGCAAGCGCCAGCGCCAGGCACCACCCCGGTGTCGCGCGCCGGGCCGCCGGTAGGCGGCCCGGCATCGCTGCCGCGCTCATCAGTTGATCAGCTCGCGCCAGCTCGTGCGGCGGACGTTGTTGGTCGAGAACGCGGGCGGCGCCGGCTTGCGCGTCTGCACGCTCGCATCGCTGCCGACGATGATCTGTCGCAGGTTGCCGTCGGTGGCCATGATCGCCGACATACCGACCACCAGGTACGCGCCGAGGTACGAGCTGACGGTCAGGCCGTTGGCCGCCGTGCCGCTGCCCACGTTGAGCTCGTACAGCCACGAGCTGCCGCCCGACGGGTTGCACTCGTTGGAGCCGGGAATCGCACTGGCTACGGTGAGCACGTTGAAGTTGAGCAGGAAGTCGGTGACCACGCGCTCCTTGGAATGCGGCAGGTCCATGTACCAGCCGATCTTGGTGTTCCAGTCGACCGCATTGCTGCTGCCGGTGCCGTTGATGCCGCTGACGGTCACCGTCTGTGCCACGATGTCGGTGCGCGAGCGCACGTCGCCGTAGCCGGCGGCCGTGAGCGGGTCCTTGATCGCATAGATCGACTGCTGCGTCGTGTCGCTGACGTCGCTGGTGCCGAGGTAGCGCCCCGTGGCCACCACGACCACCGGCACCTTGGCGCCGCCGTTGGCGGTCACCACGGTGAGCTGTGGCTTGGTGGTGATCGGCTGCGGCGTGGTGCCGCCGATCAGGAACGACGCCAGCTTGGTCACCGCCGCGCCGTACAGCAGCGGCGAGTTGAAGTCGAACCGCCACAGGTTGCCCTGCATGTCGCCGCCGTAGAAGCGCTTGGTGGTGTTGTTGGTGGGGTCGTCGACCCAGGCGTTGATCTTGTTCAGGCCGCTGGGGTCCGCCGCCGTGCCGGTGGCGGTGGACAGGCTGGTCACCAACGCGCCGGTGGCGGCATTCACCAGATACAGGTGGCCGATGCCGTCGGCGTTGTTGAGGCCCGAGGTGAGCGCCACCACCCAGGTGCCATCGGCCATCTTGGTGATCACCGGGTTGCCGTAGGTCAGGC